>CAYIMK010000050.1:0-6037 GCA_964364595.1 Microcaldota archaeon
GTGATGCGATTACGGGCGCCTCTTCAGGCGCTCCTGACAATTCCGCCCTATATGACATCGCGGTCGCGGTGCTTTTGGGCGCGGTGCTGATTTCAGCTTCCGTCTATTTCGGAATCGGCGGTTTGGGCGACGTCATCGTCAAGGGCGGTTTCCCTTCCGGCGGCGCCGTAGCGGCTCCGGCCAACAACGCGGGCGGCAACGCCGGCACCGGCGCCAATGTCGCGACCCTGCCCCGCACGCGCGGAGCGGACAAGACGACGTCCATCACGCTCGGCGGCTCCACCTTCACCCGCCCGGTCATCGGCCCGGACAACGCCAAGGTCACCATCATCGAATTCTCCGACTTCCAGTGCCCCTTCTGCCAGCGGGCTTATCCGACCGTGGAGCAGTTCATGAAATACTATGACGGCAAGGTGAAGCTGGTGTTCATGGAGTTCCCCCTGACCAGCATCCACCCCCTTGCCCAGAAGGCGGCAGAGGCGACCGAATGCGCGGCCGACCAGGGCGCGTTCTGGGACTACCATGACCAGAACTTCATAGCCAAGACGCTGACTGTGGACGACCTCAAGGCCCGGGCAGCGGGCCTCGGGCTTGACACCACCAAGTTCAACGCCTGCCTCGACGGCGGCCAGAAGGCCTCGACCGTCTCGGCGCAGACTTCGGCCGGCGAGCAGGTGGGCGTGCAGGGCACTCCGGCCTTCCTCATCAACGGGGAGCTGATTTCCGGCGCACTGCCGTTCGAGGACTATGCCGACCAGAACGGCCAGACCCAGCCCGGCTTCAAGAACCTCATCGGCACGGCTCTGACCAAGGCCGGCTAAGCGCGCGGGCGAGCTTCTTTTTTATTTTATTTTTATTTTTTATTCTTTTTCATTTTTGCCTTTTCATTTTCTTTCAGGCCTTATTTTTCCTCTTTTCCAATTTTTTCTCTTCCCATTTTCTTTCCCGCTTCTAAGCCCTTAGGAAGTCTTTTTATCCTTCCGACATGAGCTAGACGATATCCTCCCGGTCCGCGTGGATTTGGCCGCTGATATGATGAAAACACCCGCCATGCCGAAACCTGCCCCTTCGAACGCTCCTGCCCCAAATGCTCCTGCCCCGAAGGATTCACTTCCGAAAATTCCGGCATGGCAGCTGGCCCTCTTGGGCCTCGGGGTTGCGGCGGTGGCGCTGGCCATCGTGGCCGTCATCATCTTGTCGGTGACGGCACAGAACACGACAATCGAATTCTCCAAACTGGCGCCCTCCAGCTGCAAGGAGGCATTCCTCGTGCAGGGCGTGCTCAAGACCGAATCCGGCAAACCTCTTGCCGGAAGCGTGCAGTTGAACATCAGCGGCCGCGTCATGGTGCTGCAGAGCTCGTCGGACGGGAGCTTCTCGTCCTATTACCAGGCACTCCGCTGCCCCGAGGAGGCCAGCGCGGAAGCGGTGTTTTCCGGCGACCTGATGAACCGCAGGAGTTCGGCATCCGAGCGGCTGCTTTTCCCCTCCCCCACCACCCTCGAGCCGGCCGGAAGCGAGAACAGCAACGTGGAAGTCGGCTCCAGCACGAGCATGTTCTTCGCCCTGCAGGATGCGGCCGGCCGGGGCATTCCCAACGCGTCCGTGGTGTTCAAATACGGCGGGACGGCCTCGGCCGCGACCACCGGCCCGGACGGCACGGCGCACGTCATATTCCGGGCCGGGAGCGCCGGCCTCCACGATGTCATGGTCGAGTTCAACGGGACCGGCCAGTACAACCCGTCCAGGTACAAGGCGGTGGTGAACGCCCTCATTCCCAAATGCAGCGAGGGCACCGAGGTCGGGCATTGCTCCACCAGCCAGCGCGGCTACGAGTGCTCAGGGGCAAAAATCCTGCAATTCGACTGCAAGACGTGCGGATGCCCCGGCAACCAGGTGTGCTGGCAGAACAGCGAATGCATCACCCAGGCAGAGGCGGACTCGCGCATGATTTCGGTGCTGAAAAAGGAGGTGGTCGAAATACAGGGGGAATTCTGCACCGGCTCCGGGGTTGCCTACACCCTCGGGACCGAGGAAATCATCCTCACGAACCGGCACGTGGCCGAGTGCCTCTACCCGCTCGCGCAGGCCCGCATATATGACTATAACGGCAATTCGGTCTCTGTGCGCAGCATCCGGGTGCCGGGCAATAACGACGATTTCGCGGTGGTCTTCTACAACGGACAGCTGGACGTGACGAGCGCGGCGATGCAGGACATCCCCGGAGACCTCAAAGGGCGGACCGTGGTGGCCATCGGCAATCCGCGCGGCCTGACAAATTCGGTGTCCCGCGGCATCGTCTCGGCCGTGAGGGACACGCGGGCCGACTGCTATGACATATCCGCCAGCTGCATCCAGACCGATGCGACCATCAACCACGGGAACAGCGGCGGCGGGCTGTTCGATTTCGAGACCGGGAGCTTGATCGGAATCACGACATTGGGCTCCAACGTGCAATATGCCGTGAACCTGAACTTCGCGGTCGACATGGCATCGATTGACCTCAGGCCGTCCAGCGTCCAGAGCTGGCAGAATTTCAATCCCCCTGTCCTCTGCTCGGACGGCACCCCTCTCAATAAGTGCTCCTCCTCGCAGACCGGCTCGGCCTGCGTGAACGGCCAACTCGTGCCATATTGCTCGGTGTGCGGCTGCCCGAGCGACTACCCCTATTGCGACACTGACGGGACCTGCTTCGCATGCCAGAACGGGGGGACGGCCTACAAGACCAGTTCCGGTCAATACATCTGCTGCCAGGCTGGCTACGGCCCCTACGAGACCAGCGGTGGCAGGGGTTTCTGCTGCCCGCCGGGCTACGGCCCCTACGAAACGGGCGGGAGCGGCTTCTGCTGCCCGCCCGGCCAAGTCGGAAAAACGGACGGCACCTGCGGCTGAAATATACGGCGTTAGAGCGGAAAGGCCCTCTCACAATATTATAAACCTCCAGATTGCCTAATCAAAACAAGCACGAGCAGGCAGATGTTTTCATGCAACTCATAATCGCCGAAAAACCCAAAGTGGCGGAAAAAATGGCCCAATCGCTGGCCGAAGGGCCGGTGCTGCGCGAGAAAGGCAAGGGTCAGGCATCCTACTTCATCATCCGCCGCCACGGCATAGAAATAGCCATCGCGCCTGCCGTCGGCCACATCTATGGCCTGACGGAGAAAAACAAGACTGGCTACACCTATCCTGTGTTCGAGGTCGAATGGCGTCCCGCATACGAGGCCGAGAAGGACGCCGATTACACCAAGGGCTATGTGCAGACGCTCGAGATGCTCGGCAAGAAGGCCGACGAGGTCATCGTGGCCTGCGACTACGACATCGAGGGCTCCCTTATCGGATATAACGCGCTCCGCTATGCCTGCCACAAGACCGAGAAGGACGGCAAGCGCATGAAGTTCTCGGCCCTCACGCCCGGCGACCTCATCGACGCGTACGAGAACCGCGAGCCGCTGGACACGCCCAACGCCCTCGCGGGCGAGGCGCGCCACATACTCGACTGGTATTACGGCATCAACCTCTCGCGCGCTCTGATGGGCGCAATCAAGGCGGCCGGCAAATTCCAGGTGATGTCAATCGGCCGCGTGCAGGGGCCTGCGCTCAAACTTCTGGCCGACCGCGAGAAGGCCATCGAATCATTCGTGCCAAGCCCCTATTGGGAATTGACATGCCAAATTGACAAAGTCGAATTCAAGCACGAGAGGGACAGGTTTTTGAAAAAAGAGGAAGCGCAGGCGGCGCTCGCCGCCTCCAAACCCGGCCCCCATTCCATCGCCTCGGTAGAGCGCAAACCCTTCGAGCAGCAGCCGAATCCTCCCTTCGACCTCACCTCTTTGCAGGTCGAGGCCTACCGCCAGTTCAAGTTCGCCCCAACCCAGACGCTCGAAATGGCCCAGACGCTCTACGAGCAGTCCATGATTTCCTATCCCCGCACTTCTTCACAGAAGCTGCCAGCAAAACTTAATCTTGGAAAAATCGTGCAGGCACTCTCCAAACAAATCGAATACGCCCCTCTTTGCCAGCAGCTCATCTCCGCGCAGCGCTTCAAGCCGGCAGAAGGAAAGAAGGAGGACCCGGCGCATCCGGCCATCCACCCGACAGGCCAGTCCTGCGCCGTGGGAGACCGCGAGCAGAAATTGTATGACCTCATAGTGCGGCGCTTTTTGGCCTGCATGGCCCCGCCGGCGCAAAGAGAGAGCGCAAAAGTCAAGGCCAAATGCGGCCCAGAAATCTATGTCACGTCCGGCTCGCGCACCACAACGCCGGGCTGGTTCGAATTCTACAAGCCGTATGTGAAACTGGAGGAAGTGACGCTGCCCGCATGGAAAGAGGGCCAGAGCGTAACAGCAACCGATTTCACCCAAACAGACAAGATGACCCAGCCGCCCAAGCGCCTCACTCCCGCCTCAGTTATTTCTGAATTGGAGGACCATGACTTGGGCACCAAGGCAACCCGAGCAGTTGTCGTCGACACGCTCTTCAAGCGCGGCTATCTCACCGGCAAGACATCCATCACCGTCACGCCATTCGGCCGCTCGGTGTGCGGCATCATGGGCAAATACGCTCCAGAAATCCTGGATGAGGATCTGACGCGCAAGATAGAGAAGGAGATGGAAGCGATTCAGGAGAAGCACATCCATCCCGAAGTGGTGGTGGAGGACGGCAAGAAGCTGTTGACCATCATCCTGGCCCATTTCAAGGAGAAGGAGAAGGCAATCGGCGGAGAATTGTCGGTCGCCCTCACCGGCGCGCGGCAGGCCGCCTCCCGCCTCGGCCCCTGCCCGCTGTGCGGGGAGGATTTGCGCAAAATCAGTTTGCGCGGAGGCCGCCAGTTCGTGGGATGCTCCGGTTATCCTACCTGCAAGCAGACCTACTCCCTGCCGCAGGGCGCGCTGATTGAGGCAGTGGGCAAGGTCTGCGAAAAATGCAACACTCCCCAGATTCGCGTGATTCGCAAGGGCAAGCGCCCCTTCGAGATGTGCCTCTCGCCAACCTGTGCGACCAAAAAGGACTGGGGCTTCAACAGCAGCTCGTCCTCAAGCGGCGGCGGGTCTGTGCGTTTTGAATCGGAAGTAAAGAAAGAGGAAGAGGCCAAAAAAGAAGCAAAGGAAGCCAAAGCAAACGCGCCGGAAAAAGAAAAACCAAAATATGTTCCCGCCCCGAGCATTTCAGTGCAGGCTTCAAAGCCGCTTCTCGCCTCATCCAAACCGCCCGCTCCATCATCCAAGCCAGCCGCGCCCGCATTTTTCAAAGAAACCGGCCTCGGTTCATCAGGAGTGAAAATGGAATTAAAGGGCGCAAAGAAAGAGGAGCCAGCAAAAGAGAAGAACGCGCCTGCTGCGAGTGCACCCGCCAAAAAGCCGGCAGCAAAAAAGAAATCTCCAGCCTCCGGCGCGAAAAAGAAAATTTAGTGCGCGCTTTCATCCGAAGCTTTGGTTTTATTAGCACTCTTATTCATATTATACAACATGAAGCTGAAGCATTTAGCCATAGCCACCACTATCGCCCTTAGCCTGAACACCGGCAAAGTGAGCGCGCAAAACCCCTTCTTATACAAGCTCGATGCCAAACCGTCAGTACAACTGGTGAGCGAAACTCGGCCGCAGTTCAAATTAGTGGGCGACCGTCTGCCGGTCAATTCCGCGCCGCCTGCCCAATTTGTGAACACGGCCCAAATGGCCCAGCTGCCAATTCCGCAGATTCCTCTGCCGCGCGAAGTGCCGGTGCAAAAAGACCACAAAAGCGAATGGGCCGGCCAAATTGCCCTGATTCTGAGCGTGGCGGCTTTTGCTTTGCAATTGGGGCGCAACTGGAAGGTGAAAAAGCAGGAGGACATCTCGCTTCAGGCATGGATTGCCTCGTTTTTCGTTGACTCGGCCTGGGCAGTCTACGGCTTTGCCAGCAGCATCTCCACCATAATCGTTTCCAACAGCCTCGCCCTGCTTCCGCGCGCCTATGGCATATATCAAATCATCAGAGGCCTGTCGTAAGCCCTTAAAATTCTGCCGGTAGCGTCATAAATTTTCGCATCGTCAGAAGC
>CAYIMK010000051.1:0-5995 GCA_964364595.1 Microcaldota archaeon
ATTGCGGCCATCAAACCCGGCCACTGGATTTGGCTGCAGATGGCGCAGACTTACAACGCCATAAGGCATGTGAAAGAGGCAGTCAAGGCATGCAATAAAGCGCTACAGTTCATCGAAAAGGAGAAGTGGGAGACAGACAGGACATACAAGAATGCTCGTGATGATGCTACCAGAGCAAGCGCCGGCGCCGCCAGATTACAGGATATACGAAATGTTTATGCCGAGTCAAAATCAGTTCTACGAAAAAATGAGGCAGAGGTATACATGATGCTCGGCAGCATTTTTCTTCAGGAGAGGCAGTATCAAAAGTCGTTTGATAACTGCCGCAGGGCCATCAATCTCGCGCCTGATGACTATAGGCCCCACTGGACACTTGGGATTGCGCTGATGGAGATAGGGAAGAAGCATAGCCAAGAGGCTTGCCAAAACCTGCTGGACGCGGAGAACCTGATACGCGATGACACCGGCATCGATTCGGGCGTTCGGGCCGGCCTCTTCTCTGACATTGCCAAGGCATACTCCAAGAGCGGGAAGTGTAGGACCAGCTTGCACTATTACAACCGCTCGCTACGGCTTGACCCCGATGCCCCCAATACTTACAAGCGACTGGGCATCCTATTCTGCACCTGGGGCAACCATTACACGAATGGAGGAGAACAATGGAAAATTGGGGAAAGAGAGAAGAAATACAATCTTGCGATAGAATGGCTTACAAAAGCAATCGAATGCGGCTGGAAAACAGCGCTTACGCATGGAGTCCGTGGGCAGGCGCATCAGGCTCTTGGCGAGTACGAAGCGGCCATCGCGGATTACAAGGAAAGTCTGCGCATTGAGCCCAGACAAGGGAGAGTCGATAACTACCTGTCAGCGTGCTATCTGCAGATGGGCGATGTTGATGAAGCCAAAAAAGCGCTTGCTGACCACTATACTGGCCCCGAGCTGAAGCTGCATTAGTTATTCCAAAACACGCCGGTTATTCGAACACAAATTTATCACTCGAACACGAACACGGCCGGCTTGCCCATCCACTCCGACACCAACGGCTCCAGCTTGCGCACGTCGATGCGCAGCAGCTTCTCGTCGGCTTTGGCCAACCGTATGGACAGGCGCGTCGCGCCGGCATGGAACGATTCGTTGATGCCCAAAATCTTGGCCGGAGTGAGGAGGTCTTCGAGCGACTTGCGCGCGTCGCCGGCTTGGGAAACTATGCGCACCCGCTTGCCCAGCGCGGCCGAGAGGGCGGACACCACTTTGCCCCCGCGCCCAATCAGAAGGCCCGCCTCGCCGGGAGTGAAGACCAGCACCGCGTCGCCCAAATCAAGCGCGTGCGAGAATTGGGCGGCAGTGATGTTGTGCAGCTCGTTGACTTTGTAGAGGATGCGCGACACCTCGATGTCGAGGTCCGACATGGCGCCGGAATTGCGCTTGGCCGCGCAGCTTTGGCACAAGCTTTCGCTCCAGGCGCATTTTTGGCACAGCGGGGTCTGCATGGGCCGATAAGGAGTGGAAAAATCAAAAAGGGAGCAGATGGGGGAAAAGAAGACGGGGGAGTGGATGATTGGCCCCGTCTTATTTCAGCAGCACGATTTCGATGCACGAGAGCTTTTTCTTTTCTGCTGAAAAGAAAAACCTCGGAAAAAGAAAAGAAGCGCTTTACTTGAGCAGCACGATTTCGATGCACGACACTTTAGATTTTGTGCCGTCCTCGTTTTCCACTTCCTGCGTGGAAATTGAGACGGGGCCGAGTTTTGTCTCGGTCAGGAATTTGTGGCGCACGATTTCCGCGACATCGACCGCTTTTGAGATAATCTGGCCTCTTGCCTTGATTCTCACCAGCGGCGAGCCGCCCTGGAACTGGGTGACCACCGCCAGAACGTAGCCCATGGTGGGCTTCTTGCCGATGAAAATTGTGTTCTCCTCGCGCAAGGGAGGCCGGGTTGGGCGGGGCGCATGGTAGTCGGGATGGGGGACGGAGCGGGCGGCTGATGGGGCGGCCGAAGAGGCGACGCCCGAAGAGGAGGGCGCGGGGGCTGGGGCGGGGCTGGAAGCTGGCGGCTGGCTGGCAGGAGCGTCATTCTGGGGCGGAGCGGGCGTCGGATTCACGCCGCTGTCTGTCGCGGGGGCATTGGCGGGGTTGTCGTCAGAGTACATGTGGGCACCTCGATGGTTTTTTGGCTGTTAATCCGGCCGTGCCCCCTTTTGGCGGGAGCGCCGGTATTCCTCGATTACTTTCTCGACTTCAGAGGGCTCATCCATATCTTTTAAATCCTCGTCACTGGGCGGGGAAGAAGATGGTTTGGAGATGGATGCGGGGGATTTGGAGACGGGCGGGCGGGAGGCGGAGGACGAAAGGCGTGCGGCCTGCAAGGCGGGAGGCGCGCGGGATGGATTTGATTTCGCCCCCTCTTTCTGCCTGCGCTCGTTCACGCGCTTGAGCGAGCCGCGCAAGCGCATGATTTCGGCCGCCATCTTCCTCACCACGTTGTCGCGGCGCTGGCGCTCGATTACGCCGTTCTCCAAAAGCCGGATGCGGTGCGAGAGGCGCTCGCGCTCGGCCTCGAGCAGGGAGATTGATTTGCGCAATTCCACCAGCGTGCGCTCGAGCGTCTGGAGGCGGAAAGCGGAAGCGGCTGGGATGGGAGGGGAAAATGCTTTTTCTGGCCGGCGGATGGGCTCGGCGCGAGGCGCGGCCTCCCCTGTTTTCGGCCTGCGGATTCGCTCCAAGGCAACGTCATGGCGGAAGCCCTGCAGAAGCAGATGGCGCAAAAACTCGGCTTCGCCCGCCGACAGGCCGGTCTGTGCGGGCAGGCGCAGAAGGTTCTGGTGGTGCCGCCAGGCCTGCACGGCCGCGCTGAGCGCGTCGCGCTCGTGCACGTTTTCAACGGCAAAAGAAGAACGCTCGAAAACTTCGCGCACCGCTTTTTTCTTGTCCTCTTCGCGCCATGGCTGGGCCGGCACGTAAAGGGCGGCGTTGAAGGCGGAAGCAAGTTTGAGCACCAGTTCGGGTGCCGGGCGCACGTCGGCTGCGATGAGCGATGGCGTGCCCCATGATTCGAGTTCGGCCAGCGCGGCTTCAAAACCGCCCTGCTGGATGTGCGCAACGCGGCAGGGGCGCCCCTCCAAGTCGAGGGCGGCCAAACCGATGGTGTGACCAGGGTCAACGCCGACAATAAGATAAGGCATAGAAAGAGGTATCTGCGCCTCAATTCTTAATTTTGCTTATTTTGAGCTTCTGCTCCAGCTCGACCAGAGTGTTTCTTTCCACGTTCTCCTTGACCATCACGTTGGCCCCAATCCAGCAGTGGTCGCCAATCATCTTGCCCGGCATGACTGAAGACAAAACTCCCATCTTGACCCCGTCGCCGATGATTGCGCCCAGCTTGTTGCGCCGCGTGTCGATGATGACGTCTTCGACCTTTGCTTTCACGCTGCCGGCATCAAAGCGGAAATTAGCGATTTGAGTGGCCGAGCCGAAATTGCAGCCCTCGCCCACGATGGAATCTCCGATGTAGGAGAGGTGCTTGGCATTGACATTGTCGAAGATGATGGAGTTCTTTATTGTGGTGGAATCACCGATGCAGCAGTTGCGGCCTATGGACGAGGTGCCGCGGATGTAGGCGTGCGGGCCGATTATGGTGTTGGCGCCAACGTAGAGCGGGCCCTCGACATAGGAGTCGAGGATTTTTGCGCCCGGCTCGAGGATGACTTTTCCTTTTATTGTGGAATTCTCGATTTGACTCTTGTCTTTTTTCTCGCCCGTCTTTTCCAGCAGGAATTTGTTGGCGTCAAACAATTGCCAGGGCAGGCCCATGTCAAGCCAGTATTCGGAAGTGATGACGGCCTTGACTTTTTCACTCTTAAGTATGTCGGTCATTTCGAATTCTCCTCTTGGAGATTTCCTGACAGCCACCAGCGCCTTGAAAATTTCGGGCTCCATCACATAGAGCGAGCAGTTGGCCAACGCGCGGGCGGGCGCGTTTTTGGGCTTCTCTTCAAAGCCGGCCAGCCAGCCATTCTCCACCTTCGCAATGCCGTATTGCTCGGATTTGTCAGCTTCGGTGAGCAGGGCGGATATTTTTCCCTCGTGAGCGCGCGCCAGCTGCTCGAGCGCGGCAGGCGTGGTGATGACGTCGCCGGCTGCGGCAAAGAAGGTGGAATCTATTTTGCCGGCCGCCCGCGCGAAAGCCGCGGCTGTGCCGTATTTGGACCCTTGTGTGATGAACTCGAGCTCCATGCCAAGCTCTGATTTTGGCAGTTTCGCGAAATATTCGCGCACCACTTCCTCCATGTATTTGACGACCACGACCGCTTTCTTGACGCCGGCGGCGTGGAGGTTGGCCAGCACGTGATGGAGGATGGGCTTGCCCGCGAGCGGAATCATGCATTTGGGGCGGGTGTAGGTGAGCGGGCGAAGGCGCCTGCCCTCGCCAGCGGCGAGCACGACTGCTTGGGAAATGGCCATGGGAATCAACTTCAAATTGGCGGTCCGGCTGCTTATTAACCTCCTTATTTTCGCCTCTTCGCCCTCTTGGCGCGGCCGGGCGCTTTGGGACGGCTGAGGATGATGACCGCGTTGAACATCGCGAGCAGGGCGGCGAGGCCGTTGAGCCACGTGAAGACGGCATCGTTGATGACGAATGCGTGGTAGGCCAAAAACAGCGAGCCGGACAGGTAGAGGCAGACGAACTTGAGGTTGAGGTTCCGCCCCTTCTCGCGCCAGTTCTGCAGGGTTTCGGGAATCCATGCGATGATTAGTAGCGCCAGCCCGGCGATGCCGATGTACTCCTCAAACATGCAAAACCACCAAAAGAGGCAGCACAGCACACTTTTTAAATTCTCAGCCGAGAAGAAAACGAAGAGGGAGAAATAGGGAGACAAATCAAATGCCTCGGTAGCTCAGTTACTTCTTGAGGATTAATCCTCTTGGGGCTGAAAGGTAGAGCGATGGACTGTTAATCCATAGGTCAGCGGTTCGAGTCCGCTCCGAGGCGAATTATTTTTTCAGGTCAGCTGTCCGGCCGGCATTTGCTCTTTTAAATGAAACCCCATTCATATCCCATATGCGCGAATGCCACTACGCCTGGTTCTTCGAAACCCTGGCCAACCCCCTGAGGATGAGCATCCTGCTCTATCTGCTGGACAAGCCCCGCCCGGTCAACGACATCGTGGCCAGGACCGGCGAGGAGCAGAGCAACGTCTCGCACGCCCTCTCGATTCTGCGCCTGTGCAACCTCGTGCGTCTCAAGGTGGATGGCCGCAGGCACCTCTACCAGACCAACGAGGCGCTCTTTAGGCCCCTCATCAAGCTGGTGGACGAGCAGGTGTGCGCCAACTGCGGAGATGTGTGCCCGCAGGAGAAGCGCAAGAAGAAGCTCAAGCGCAAGGCGTAGGCACGAAAGAAGAAAAGAAAAGGCAGCTATTTCTATTTTTACCTTGAACGGGATTTGACGCGGGCCATGAGCATTGCCAAGTGCGCCTGGCGCGTGATGCGGGCTGTCCTCTCCTCTATTTCCGAGATGTCGTCCCACATCATCTCCAGAGCCGCGCGCACCGCGAAAGACACGGCCTGCTGCGGCGAGGAGGGCATGGATTCGTTGAGGCGGAGGTCCAGCGACTGGATATGGGCGGTCTGCCTAGTGGCAGACACCATGGTCATCTCCGAAGCGGGGGCGCGGCCATAGTCATCTCCCATGCGGGGCTCGCTCTTGAGCGGCTCCTCGGTCAGGGGCTGCGCAGAGCGCATGCGCGCAAGGCGGGCTGCTTCCCGCTTCTCTTCCTCGGATTGGGAGAAAGACGAAATTGCGCGGGACGACTGCGTGGACGCTTCAATGGCCGAACTCATGGACTGCCCTCCGTTATGATGATTTGAGAGGAGCCGTTCCCGCCAAGGAACGAAACCTGCACTGGTCGCTGGTTTGGCCACGGGGAGAAGATTTAAAAAAGGCCCCCAAGGTCCGGAGTTGAAAATCAGCTTCGCCGAAGAGCGCCCTCTGCT
>CAYIMK010000052.1:0-5974 GCA_964364595.1 Microcaldota archaeon
CCCACTTGCAGGCGCTGGCCGGCCACCGGGTTGGTTGGGCTGTAGGGCGCCCACGTGGCAAGTTCCGGGCTGCAGATGTCCTCGGATATGACCTGGCCGATGAGGTCGTGGAGGCGTGTCTTGGATTTGGCCAGCTCGGTGCGCATCTTGTCCGGATTGGCGAGCGCCGCATCGCTCCAGCCGGACGCGTCGCGCCATTTCCCCATCTCCGCGCGCAGGGCATCGGCCGCGTGCGTGCGGTAAGGGAGGGCGTTCGATTGCTGCAAGAGGAGGTCGTAGGTTGATGATTCGCTGCTCAGGGACTGGAGCAAGTCATAGCGAAGGGAAGCGAGCTGGATTTTGAGGGCATCGACAGAGCCAGATTTCGGATTTGGGTTGGATGAATTGACCTCGGCCAAATACTCATTGTATGCTGGCTCATAGGCGGAAACGTCCACGCCAAGCCCGGAAGCCCAGCCAATCAGCTTCTTGTAGGTCTCCAAGAGGCGGCGCATCTCGAACAGGTCCGAGCCGATGGAATTGGAGGGGTTGATGAGGCGGACTCCCGTGCGGGCGCTTGAGAGGGCGGCCAGGTAATGGGACATGCGCACTCCGGAAATTGTGGCCCGCTCACCATTTCGGAATTCGCTGTTGGCTTGATCCAATGATTTGCGCGCATCGTTCAAGGAGGCGGCTTGCGCGCCCATCGAGCCGCCTGGCTGCGCATCCACTGCCGCCGACAGCTGACCGATGGTGGTTTGGGCAAGTATACGGGCCGTGCTGACGCGCGAGCGGATGTCAGACAAAAGTGATTTGGCCTCTGCGCTGGCGTCGGCAGAGGCGGCTTGCGCCCGTGAATAGAAGCCCATGGCGCGCACAGCATAACCAATCCGGCCCGTCTGCTCATTGGAGTTGTCGCCGACCTCCAGTTCCGATACGGCGGCTTGGAGCGAATCCGAAGCCCGGGCCGAGGAGTCGGAGAATGTGCCGGCATAGGAAACGGCCTGCGCCTGGGCGGAGGCGTTGAAATCCGAGAGTGGCGCCTCGGAGAGGTCGTTGCTCCATTCGGCCTTTTTCAGTTCCGCGATGGCGGATTGTGCCTGCTTGATCTGGGTTTCTGCCGCCGTCCGGTTATTTTTCACTTCCAATTTCATCTGCTCCGCGGCCGTCTCAAGCCGGGCCTGCAGGGCCCAGGCCCGCGCCCAGAGAGAACCGCTCCCGTCCGAGAGCATGTCATTGATTGTGACATACACGGCGCCATGGTCGTCGAAAGCCATGGGGTCGGCCGGGTTGTTGCACAAATCCTCCACATGGCGCATCACGCGATAGGTCTGGGCGTAATGAAGGCCCGTGGAATTGAAGGTGGAGCCATCCGGGCCGTATAGGGCGGATTGCTGCGGCCCCAGCGTGCCGGCCTTGGGCCCGATGGTCCAGGAGTTGGCTTCGGTCACGAAAGAGGCCCATTCCCCCCAAGCTGGCACCGCGGCGCCGTGGTAGGATGGGTCGTCCGCCCCCATCATATGCAGCGTGTCGGCCTGCGCCTGCGCCGAGAGGAATGCGCCGTTGACGGCCGTGGAGGCGCTGTTGAGGGTGGAAGTGGTTTTTGACATGAGGGAATTCCAAAGCGGAGGGAATTGCCTGGCGGCAGGGATGTCGGACCCGCCGATGAGTTCGATGAACGAGAGGGCGCTGGAGGGGATGCAGCCGATGGCCTGTCCGAACGGAATATTCGCACTCATATTGCAGAAAACGGCAGAGCCGGTATCGAACTGCAGACCGCGCGTACGGCTATCACTCGACAGAATCGTGAGCAGTTTTTGGTAGCTTTCGGTTTCTTTTCCAAGAATCTGGCGGGCGGCGAATGCGGATTCGCGGGCCGTTTGCATGGCTTCGGCATATGGCTGCGCTATTTTGGACTGGTTTGGGCCGAGCGAAGCCGCGGCCATGGAGGGGGAACCGATGTTCCAAAGCTCGTAATCAAATCTTCCCGCGACATTGTGCATGAGAGGGCTGTATATTGTCGCTCCTGGTTTCCTGTGAATCATCTCACTCTGCCAGTCAGAGGTCCAGAAATCACGGCAGGAAATCTGCAGCGGGATGGGGCGCAGGGAGAGCTGGGCGGATGCATCGGGCGCAAGAGGGGCGGAATCCGAAGAAACGGCTGCGGCGGCGGAAGTGAAAACAAGCAGGCAGAAAACAGCCAACAGGCCGAAAATTTTGAACAGGTTTGGAAAACGGGGAAGGCGGCCCCAGAATGCGCCGGGGAGGCGGAGAGTGGAGAAGGCGTGTTTTTGCATGCGGGATTGGGCGTGCTTTCGCATGTTAGATGGAAACATTTTGGCTGTTAAAAACCATTTAGTTATGGTTAGGGTGGAAAATACGACGGAGAAACAGGGCAGATGATTTGTTTTTGGTTTGGCGGGCGTTCGGGAATTTAAACCCTTGTCCCCCACCGAGTGCGGGAGGAATTATTCATGCCTGAGATGACGCCACCGCTACCCCAGAGGCCCGGCACGAGGCCGGTGCACCGGGTCGGCATCCACCTTGAAATCGACGGGCAGAAGCGCACCATCGAAGTGAAGGTGCTCCACGGCCAGACTCTGGTGGAGGCGCTGCAGCAAATCAAGGAAATCCGTATGGTGCAGTCCAAGGGCTTCTGGTACATCACCAGCGTCGGAAATCTGGCGGCCGGCCGGTCCCTGAACGTGAAGCTTCCGTACATGGAATATGATATAGACCCTGCTTTGCTCAACGGAGAGGCGGGAGCGGGCGGCGAGTTCTGGCGCTTGGGGAAAAACGGCGAGCGCATCGTGCCGGTCACCACCATAGACGGCAAGGTCGCGTACCTCACCGCCCAGGACATCGTCATCACACAGGATTCCGACTTCGAAATCGGATGGAACCGCGGCCGCTTTGAGTATGACAAGGAAGCGCATCCGATTACCAGCCCGGAAGACCGCAAGAAAATCTGGACGCCGGAAGACATCATCTCAAAACGCCGGAAAAATCCCAATTACTTCATGACCGGTATCGAGGACCTCCGCTCGGATTACCTTATCCGCGACGAAATACTCAACCCGGCAAAAACGCAGCGCATGCGCTATGAGGTTGGAAAGAACAGCACTGATTACAGATTCAATCCGCTCGTTCTCCAACCGGTGATTCTGCCTGGGATAATTCTTCTGGACGGCCTCTCGCCCAAACTGATGCAGCTCGCCCGGGAATTGGAGGCCAAAAACAAGCGGGTCAACGAGACGGGGAATCAGTCTTTCGTGCCCATTAATTTCGGTTTCAGCTTCCAAAACAGCGGATTTGATGCGCCGCAAAACGGCGAAGGAATGGGAAGCGGTCCCGGCTTTGGCTTCGATGGGCCCGGCGGCTCCGGTTTTGGCGATGCGCCCTCTTTCGGCGGCTCGGCCGGCGGCAGAACAGGCGGGGACAAAACATCCAAACGCCCGGCGCCGGTTCATTATGCGCGAAAAGAAATCTCTGTTCGCAAAATGGTTGGAAGGCAGGAGACAAAAACTGCCCAAACCTCTTCAATCCAAAATCGTATTTCGAAAACCGTTGTCTCGGCGATGCAAAAAGCCGGCGAGCGGGCGCAGTCGGTGCTGCAAGGCATGAAGACGGAGATGCCCGCGGCAGGGATGCCGGCCGGAAAACATGCTGAAAAAGAGCAGGCGACTGCCGCGCACAACACCGCGATGCACGACGAGAACCAAATCGTCAAAAAACAGGGCCAGACACAGACCACTGGCTCATCAGGCATGACATTCCATGCGCCCTTGAGCGAGGGACCATTGTCGTTTGTCCAATCAATTGACGAGAGCGCAGATCAAAATTCCAAAAACGAAATGACGAGTTCGCGGATTAAAGCACAGGTCTCGAGCGAGGCAGGGGCCGCCCCCAACATTGCGTATCAGGTTGGGCAGATGACGGAGCAGGATAAGAGCCAAAACACTATTCTGACTCCCATTCCCGTGCTTGTGGCACCCGCCGCCCAAGTGGTGGCCGCGGAGCCGATGAAGATGGCGGTTGTGGGGGCGGAAAATAATCGAGAGAAGGAGAAAACCGGCCGCAAGTCAGCAGTCGTCATCGTTGCAGCTCCAGTTGTGGCGCAAAAAAAGAAGAATGCGGCGATAGTGCCGAATAAAACCATGGCAGTGATGGAAAACAAAAAATTTGGAACAGGCAAAAAGGCGGCTTGAAAAAGGCGGCCTAGGAAAAGAAAAAATCCTATTTTGCATCATCGGACCAGCGTTGTCTCCCAGATGAATTTTCCGAAGCGCGCGTTCGTCACCTCGACGTTGATGCCGAGGCCGTTCTTGAGCAGAAATTCCTTGGCAGCCGCCGCCTGCCCGGACGTCACCTCGTCGGTGTTCTGCCACATGCACGCTTTCTGCACGTTGACGCAGTCGGTCACCAAGGAGGCGTCGAGCTGTGAGAGCCCGCAGGCTTGCAGCGCGGCCATGACGTCGGAGCCCTTGAGCTTGTTCGGGTTGAGCTGCGCGGCCGCCTCGGCCAGCTTCGCCATCTGCTCCGCCTTGAAATCGCTCATGCTCACCGGTTTGCCGTCCGCCAATCCCATGAATATCACCTGGTCGCTGGCATGGCAGAGGGAGAAAAAGAATAAAAAGCATGAGGAGCGCTTACAAAAAGAAAGAAAAATAAAAATGAGTGACCGGCTCGGGCCGGTAAACTGCCGCGCTCGGGCGCGGCCGGTTTCATTTTCTTTTTTATTTTATTTTTTCTTCCTCACTCTTTTTTGTTCCAGTATTCGTCCGTCATGCGGAAGATGCGGATGTTCTGGGTGTTGAACACAAGGTCGAAGCCCTCGAGGCGGTTGAGGAAGAAGCCCTGATACAGCGGCGAGTCGTAATATGGCCCGACGCGGTAGTCCCAGGCCGACACAACGGTGCCGTTCACATTCACCATCGGAGTTGGGGCGTAGAAGGCTGCGAAGAACGGCATCGTCTGCGAGCTGGAGTAGTAGGGGGGCAGGGTGGTCGGCTGCGGAGACCAGTAGAAGGCCGGAGAACGCACCAAATCTCCCGAAGCGTTGCGCTGGTCAAGAAGGTAGACATCGAGCTGCGGCTGGCCGCCGGGCCCGGCAATCTGGCGCACGCAGTAGACTGGCTGCGAGTCAACGCGCGGGCGCCCGCCGTCCGGCGCGGCCACGAGGCGGATGCGGTTGGCGACAATGCCCTGCGCCTGCGTGGATTCCGAGATGACGCAGGCGCGCCCTTCGGCCGCGCTGAGCGGAACGGCAATCTGCTCCGGCTGGTGGTCCATCTCGCACTGCGAAGTCTGGGGCCCGTTCTGGACGCTGGTCTGCTTCGCCCAGTCGCACCCGAGGTAGTTGAGGGCCGAATACTTGCCGCCGAACTGGAAGCCGGTCTGCGCGAAGCCGCCGATGATTTCGGAGTCGATTAGCACCCAGCGCGAATCATAGGATTTCATGACCTTGCGCAGGTTCGTGGTGTCGTTGCCCAGGAACGAGTAGGCCACGTGCCCGATCATTTCCAGGCTGGACTGCTCGGGCCGCAGCACGGTGTTGGCGCCGCCCAGGAAATTGGTCCAGTGGCCGTAGTCCCACCACGACGTGATGCGGTCCTTATGCGGCACGTTCTTTGAAATCCATTCCATCGACTCGAGCCAGTAGGATGGGAACTGGCCGCACCTGTACTGGATGGCCTGCTGAATCGACGGCGGCGGAGGCTGGCCTGGATGCGGCCAGAGACTGTACACACAATAATCTGACCTGTAGAGCTGCATCGGGTCGGAAGATGTGGCGGCCGGGTCCGCGACGGCAGCGCAGGCGGGCGGATAGGTGCCGTTAGTGCAGAGCGGGCTGAGAAGCTCAATGCCGCGCACCGGATTCTGGTAGAAGGTCGGAATGGCGGCAGTTGAGAGAACCGAGCCGCCGAAAGTGTAAGCCGGGGAGATGGCCCAGCCGCTGTCCATGAGGGCGGAGGCCGGCCAGCCCAGCTGCAGC
>CAYIMK010000053.1:0-5863 GCA_964364595.1 Microcaldota archaeon
TGATTTCAGCCGACGCGCCCTCTTCCAGAAGAATAAGATGGTGCAAAGCAGAATGCCGCTCGGCCACCGAGCGCAGGTAGATGAGTGGAGCAGTCACGCCGGCGGCCACGCGGACGACGAAGCCGTCCTGCACGTGCGAGCCGTGCCAGGCCATGAGCTTGTCCTGCTTTGGCGAGGGTCGCATGCCGGGAGCCGCGAGAAGATTGCTACTGACGGCCTTGCGCTCATTTTCATCCATCTGCGAGAGCCGCTCGATGCGCACGCCCTTCGCCATCTGCTTGAACCTGAACTCCAGCTGCACCGCTCCCATTCCTTCCTTTTCCGCCTTCTCGAAATCATATTCTGTGAAGTCGCGGTATTCTCCGTCAGCCCATGCGCGGCTGGGCCAATCAGCGTATCTGGCGTGAATGGAATTGAGGTAGTCCTGCGCCATTTAGAGCCCCTCTATTTCCATCTCGATGAGACGGTTGATTTCCACCGCATATTCCAGCGGCAGCTGCTTCACCACCGGCTCGATGAATCCGGCGATGATGAGGCGCGTGGCCTCCTCCTCCGAAATTCCGCGCGAGCGCAGGTAGGTCAGCTGTTCGGCCGAGATGCGGCCCACCGTTGCCTCGTGCCCAACTTTCACATCGTTTTCCTCGATTTCCATGCGCGGCACGGTGTCGGAGCCGGATTGGCCGTCGAGAATGAGGCCGTCGCATCGCACGTGCACGCTTGCGCCGGAGCAGCCCTTCTTCATCTTGACCAGCCCCCGGTAGCGGGCGATGCCCCCTCCGTGGGAGATGGATTTGGAGATGACTGTGGAGTGCGTGTTCGGGGCCAGATGGATGACTTTCGCCCCGGTGTCCTTGACCTGCCCCTCGCCCGCCAGCGCGATGGTGAGATGGTCTGCCCGCGCCCCCTCTCCGGCCAGCACTGAGCATGGGTAGAGCATGGTGGTGCCGCTGCCCAGCGTGCCGCCTACCCATTCCATTATTGCCCCCGCATCTACAATCGAGCGTTTGGTGTTGAGGTTGTAGACGTTCTTGGACCAGTTCTGCACAGAAGTGTAGCGAACCCGTGAATTGCGTTTCGCAAAAATCTCCACTACCGCAGAATGCAAACTGGCGGTGTCGTAATGCGGCGCGGTGCAGCCCTCGATGTATTGGACTGCGCTATTCTCTTCGGCGATGATGAGCGTGTGCTCGAACTGGCCGTATTCAGGATAATTCATGATGAAGTAGATTTGCAGCGGCCGCTCCACCTTCACCCCTTTGGGCACGTAGAGAAACGAGCCGCCCGACCACACGGCCCCGTGCAGTGCCGAGAACTTGTTGTCGCCGGCTGGCACGCACTTGGTCATGAAATATGGCTTGACCATCTCGGGATATTCAGCCACGCCCTGGTCCATGCCCATGAAGATGACGCCCTGCTCCTCCAAATTCTTCTGAATCGAATGGTAGAGAACTTCGGAATCGTATTGGGCCGCCACGCCGCCCAGTATGTCGCGCTCGGCCTGCGGTATTCCCAATTTCTCGTATGTGTTCTTGATGTAATCCGGCACATCGTTCCAGCTTTTGGCATTCTTGCGCCCTTGGGGTTTTACGTAGTTGGTGATGTCGTCGAGGTTGAGGCCCGAGAGGTCGGGGCCCCAAGTTGGGATTGGTTTGGATTGGAAGATGCGATATGACATCAGCCGCTTTGCCAGCATCCAGTCGGGCTCGCCCTTGGTGGAGGAAATCTCGCGGATGACGCGCTCGCTCAATCCCTCGTCCACCTTGAACGAGAACTTCGGCGGGTTGCGAATGGTTTCGTGATAGTTCTCGAGGTTTGCCACAATCGACTGGACCTGCGCCTCGTGGCCCCAAGGCAGAGATGGAGACGAATCAGAAGAGAAGACATTCGCGGGCGGCCCTCGAGGGCCGCCGCTTGCTGTCGTGGGCTTGGCGGCGATTGCCCCGCGCGCCGCATTTTTGTTTTTTGTCTTTGGCGCAGGTTTTGGCGGGAGAGGTTTGGCCATCTCTTCACCTCTTCCCGTTCGTGCCAGCCGCCATCGGCCCGGTGGCTTCACTTTCAGCATCCGCTCCCAGCAGGCCGGCATAGCCCTCCTTCTCGATGCGCTCCGCCACTTCCGGCCCGCCAGACTTGACCAGCCGGCCGCGGTGCAGCACATGCACATGCTCTGGTTTGAGATACTGCAGGATGCGGGCGTAATGGGTGATGACCAGCACGCCAAAATCGCGCTCGGCCCGCAGCCGGCCAACTCCCTCGGCCAAGGTGCGTAGGGCATCGACGTCGAGGCCGGAGTCGAGCTCGTCAAGGAGAACGTATTTCGGCTGCAGGAGCGCCATCTGCAGCACTTCGAACCGCTTGCGCTCGCCGCCCGAAAATCCTTCGTTAAGATAGCGCTCGAGGAAGGATTCGTCCATGCGCAGGCGCGCCATCTCGGCCTTGACCAGCTTCTCGAAGTCGGAGATGGGGATGGAGGGTTTGGGGGCACGGGCGGCGTTGTAGATGGTGCGCAAATAATTGGCCACGTTGACTCCCGGCACAGCCGGCGGGTTCTGGTAAGCCAAGAAAAGGCCGGCACGGCTGCGCTCGTCTATGTCGAGCGGAAGGATGTCGAGGCCGTCCAGCATCACGCGGCCTTGCGTCTTGAAATTCGGGTCGCCCGACATGGCGTAGCACAGCGTGCTCTTGCCAGAGCCGTTGGGGCCCATCAGCGCATGGATTTCGCCGGGCTTGATGCTCAAATCAAGGCCCTTGACAATCTGCTTGCCGCTGATTGACACGCGCAAATCCTGGATGGAGAGGGAGGGAACGGCAGGCATGGAAATCAACTTAATATGATATGGATTTCATGTTTATAATGGTGAGTTAAGAGGCATCCATGGGCGCGGACTCCTCGTTCATGGAATCGCAATCCTTCCAAGTTGAACTAAATAATCAAGATTTTGCTTCGTCGCCTTGTCCAACTCCCTGCAATCGGCCGAGTATCTTGTTATTGGGGAAAAACCCTTCGCGCTGGCTATTATTTGGGCCGTTGTTGCCACTCTAAATTTTGTATCCACCGCGCCTGAAATTGTCACTTTTCGTCCCTGTGGCAAGAAACCAAGCGGGAGAGTCAGAGGTTTTCCATCGTTATCCGATGCCGAAAAAGCAACTTGGACATCCTCGGCCGGTCCTGTTCCAGAGTTTGCGATAGTTACATATACTGTCGTTGTTTCTCCGCTTATTCCAAAATTAGTATTACACCCAACAATTCCTGCGTCGAGGTCAGGCGTTCCGCCCGTTTGTTGGCTTCCACCAGCCGCTTGATAGTAGCTTCCCTGTTCCGTTTTCTGAGTGCACCCCGCGAGAAGAGCGAAAACCAGAATCAGAGCCAGTATCCTCATCACTATCAATTTCCTTACTCGCTATTTATCCCTTTCGGATATGTTTTTCTCTCCAGCTTCCCGTGCCCGGGGCAGAATGCGTTGCAGAACTCCTCTTCCAGCCCCCAGTTCCAGCTACTAATGTTATATATTATAAATCATTCGTTATATATAATATCTCATGCTCAACCTCCTCCTGCGCTCGAAAGCCGAAACCGCCGTGCTGGGCGTCGTCCTCTTCCAGGAGGGCCTGCATCTGCGCGAGATTGCCCGGCAGGCCTGCATCTCGCCTTTTGAGGCCCGCAGGGAAGTGCAGATCCTCGAAAAGACCGGTCTGCTGCAGACGGTGCGGCGCGGAAACCAGCTTCTGGTTCATCTCAATCCTATCTGCCCCTTTTCTTCCGATCTCAGGTCTCTCTATCTCAAGACTGACGGTCTCTTCGCCCAGCTCAAAACCGTGCTCAAACCCCTCAGCGGCCTGCGTTTCGCCCTGGTCTATGGCAGTCGGGCGCGGGGCGAGGAACGGCCCGGAAGCGATTTGGACCTGTTGCTAATCGGTTCAGCTGACGAAACCGAATTATCATCGATTCTATTCGAATTCCAGCGGAAAGCCGCCTGCGAAATCAATTATAATATATGGACCGATAAAGATTTTGAGCGCAAGGCCCTCGAAGATGGGGCGTTCATCCGCTCGGTGCAAAAAGAGAAAAAGGTGTTTCTGCTTGGAGATGAGTCGGAGTTTGTCGGAGCTTGTCAAAAAGCGCGAAATCCGGCGCGTCGATCCGGATAATGCTAAAGCATTCAAGCTGAGGTCCAAAGCAACGGACGACCTTCTGGCCGCGCAGGACATGCTCAAGGCCAAGCGTCTCGGCTGGGCGCTGGCCATCTCTTACAACTCGATGCTCACGGCAGGTTTGGCGCTCATGGCCAAAACCGGTTATTGGCCGTCGAGCGATTCGCATCATGTCTCAGTGGTCCAGTATTGCGCGCACGCGCTTGGGCCCTCCTCTTCAGACCTGGTCAAGCTCTTCAACCGCTATCGCCTCAAGCGCCATGATGTGGTCTATGGGGAAGCGGAATCGGTTGGCGAGGATGAAGCTGCCTCTGCCATCCGTTATGCCGGAGAGTTTCTCGCACTGGTGCAAAAGAAACTGGCTTGATGGCGCATCTGCCTCCTGCGCCTTATTCCCTTTCTTCCAATCTCCCGTGCCCCGGGCAGAGCATTTTCCACTCCACGCTCTCCAGCACCTGCAGGCTCTCGGCCATGTGCTCCTCTGCGCCCGGCCCGCCCAAGTCGGTTCTGCCGCATCCTCCATCCGCGAATTTAGTGTCGCCGGAGAAAAGGAAGCCCGACTTCTCCTCGAAAAGGCACATGCTTCCCGGCGTGTGGCCGGGAGTGTGGATTATGTTGAAATGAAAAGGGCCGAAATCGAAATGCTGGCCAACCAGCGGCTTGGCGTTTTTGGGGATGTTGATGAACGGCAGGGATGAATCTTCCGCCGGATGTATCCATACCTCTTTCCAATCGGGCTTCACGCCCAGCGTGTGGTCGAAATGGCCGTGGGTGAGAAAAACCGAATCCGGCGAGAAACCCAACTCGTCCTTGCCGTCCCCCGAATCAATAAGCATGGTCTTTTTGCGCCCGGCATCTTGGATGAGATACCGGGTGGAGCAGGTGCGGCCTCCAACTGCGTAGAAAAGGAGGTCGGAGACGGCCCCACTGATGGGCCTGAAGTCGGCAAGAGATATTTTTTTCATTGGATCCGCCTTTTCATCGCATGCTCTTTACTCAATCACGAATTTTCCACCCGGCAGGAGCGGGGCGATTTCCTCCATTTTGACTCCAAGGCGGGCGGACAGGATTTTGGCCGCCTCCTCTTTGGGCAACGGCCCCGGCGACAGCGCGATGGCCCTCTCCAACACTTGGGGATGAATGGCCGGCAGCATGGCGAGCTGGCCGTTCAAATCCCCGACTTTCAATTTCAGAGGCATCTGGCGGAACCATTCCCGCTCGCCCTCGATGACGAACGCCCCGCGGCCCACGTAGCCGCCGGCCGCGCTCTTGCCCACCTGCGCTGGCTTGACAGCAAAGACATCCACGGCAGATGCGCCGACTTTCCATGCCGACGAATAGCTGGCCGCCCACTGCGCCGCCTCTTTCTTCTCCTCATCAC
The DNA here is from genome assembly GCA_964364595.1 of Microcaldota archaeon. Taxonomy (GTDB): domain Archaea; phylum Micrarchaeota; class Micrarchaeia; order Anstonellales; family Anstonellaceae; genus CAIXYX01. The sequence goes on from CAYIMK010000053.1 coordinate 5,531, forward strand.
TTGCTTTCTGCCCGTCTTTCAAAATTACGGTGGGCGCACCCTGAATGTCGGCGTGAAAGAAGAGGTCGGACGGGCTCAGGTGCTTGGCGTACAGCTCGTCGTTCTGTTTCGCATTCTTGCCGGCCACCACGCGACGCCCGCCCGAGCCGGCGAATGCGAGAAAGGGGTCAAACCAGCGGGCCTTTGCCCTCATTTTCGAACTTTTAGATGAAAACGGATGCTTATCCTTCCCTTTCTTAGTCTCGGTTCTGGCTTTTGTTTTTTCGGAGCGCTGGCTGCTTTCCGTTTTGCTTTGACCGGCTCCCTTTTTTTCTTCTATTTCAGCTATCTCTT
>CAYIMK010000054.1:0-5856 GCA_964364595.1 Microcaldota archaeon
CGTCCTGCGCAAGATGGATGCCGAATCCACCGTCGAGCGGTTCGGCAGCACCATCAACACGTCCTTTTTCGAGACCGCCAACCTTTTGGGCACCATGAAAATCAAGGGACTGTTGGACATCCATTCCTCCATCGCCGGCCATTCGCCGCTGGTCATCACCGGTGATGGGCAGGATTTTCTGGCCATGGCCATGTCGAAGGCCTCCGAGCCGCTGGACGCGCTTGACCGCGCGGCCCTCTCGGCGATTGGGGCCGGCATGCGGGACCTCAATTCGCTCCAGCAGGCCCTCAACGTACGCGGGCGCGACCTCGCCCTGCATTTGCACAAGCTCAAGATGCAGGACTACATCGACCACGAGGTGCGCTCGAGCCGCGTCCTGCTCTCGCTCACCGAAAAAGGTTTCATCCTCGCCGGCAATACTGTCTGGAGGCCGCCTGAAGGAGCGGCCAACGCGGCCGGAGACAGAACGGCGGCCGGAGCGGCCTTTGCAGGCGCTGCCTCCGGTGCAAATGCATTCGGGGCAAAGCCGGTCACAAACGTCCCGGCCACCAGAGCCCGCTCGGCTGCTGATGACATCGAAGACATCATCCGCGGATTGGGCAGGCCGAAAAGCACGCCCGCCCCAGCATCTGCCTCGCCAATCGCCCCCGGTTCCTCTATTCCGGCCTCTGCGCCGATTGTCCAATCCTGGCTCGAGCAGAACAGCGCATCGGGCGCGCCGCCCGGCATGGCGAAGGCGCCGACCGGCGCGCCGGGAGCGGCTGCTCCCGTTTCTCCTCCGCGCGGTTTGATGGGCGTTTCGCCCGCATCCCCGGCGGCCGCTTCTCCCCCCTATAACGGCGAGATGAAACTGGACCGGGGCGCCATGCTCCTCTCCAAGATTGAATTCTATCTCAAGGCCTACCTGCCTTTCGCCATCCTCTTGATTATCCTGATTATCGTCCTGGTGTTTGCGGTGGTCATCGGCCTGGCCAGCCGGGCCATGGGCCAGCAGTAAATCGGGTGAACTACATCTCGCCAGTTTCCACGCGCCCAGCCCCCTCGAGTGCCTCGTCCCCACTCCGCTCCATGGATTTCGGCATGCTCCGGCATTACGGCATTCCGGTGCTGCCCTGCGCGATAGTGAAGGCGCCGGCCGAAGCATTTCGGGCCGCCTCGCGCATGGGCTTTCCCGTGGCCCTCAAGCTTATTTCATCCAAATTCTCGCACAAAACAGACGCGGGCGCGCTGAGCTTGGACGTGCAGACGCCGCAAAAGCTGGAAAAAGAATTCGAGCGTCTGCTGAGATTGGACAAAGGTTCTGAATCTTCCTCCATTCTTGTGCAGGCCTTCCGCCCCGGCCGCGCCGAACTCATCTTGGGCGGGCGGCTCGACCCGCAATTCGGGCCCGTGGTGCTCTTGGGCTTGGGCGGCATCTACACCGAAGTGCTGCGCGACGCCTCCCTGCGCATATGCCCGGTCGACGAGTGGGAGGCGCGCGAGATGCTCCGCTCGCTCAAATGCTACCCAATTCTCGCCGGAGCGCGCGGGCGCAAGCCGATTGACGAGGGCGCGCTGATAAAAATCATCACCGGCGTTTCGAAACTGATGCTTCATGAGCGCCCCAGCGAGCTGGACATCAACCCGCTGCTGGTGCGCGACGACGGCCTGTGGGCCGCGGATGCGCGGATTATCCGCTAAATGAGGATAATACATGGGCTCCAAAAAACTAAACTCCAAAAAAAACAGCCTTCCGCGCCTCATCCGCAATCTTCAGGCCGTGTTCCACCCAAAGAGCGTGGCCGTCATCGGGGCCAGCCGCGAGCCCTACAAAATCGGGCACGTGATTTTGCGCAATTTCCTCGAGGGCGGCTATTCGGGGCCGGTGTATGCCGTGAATCCGCACACGCCCGACGTGCTGGGTGTTGAAACCATCAAGCACGCGTCCGATGCGCCGTCGGTGGACTGCGCGCTGGTGGCCGTGCCCGAACAATTTGTCGAGGATGCGCTCAAAGATTCAATTGATGCCGGGGCGCGCGCCGCAGTCGTGATTACGGGCGGATTTTCCGAAGTGGGAAACAAAGCGGCCGAAGAGCGCATCCGCAAAATCGCTCTTGACGCTGATTTGGCCATGATTGGCCCGAACTGCATGGGCGTGCTCAACCCCGCCGCCAGAGTCGACTCTGTTTTCCTTCCTATCTATAAAATGGGCCGGCCGCACTCGGGCGGCATTTCATTCATCTCCCAGTCGGGCGCGGTTGGCGGCTGCATCGTGGATTTGGCTGCCCGCGCCGGAGTGGGCATGTCCAAGTTCGTTTCTTATGGAAATGCTACGGTCATCAACGAGGGCCATCTCCTGCGCTATCTGACGCACGACGACAGCACGCAGGCGGTCGTCTCCTATATGGAAGGCGTCAAAGACGGCCGGCTGTTCATGGATTCGGCCCGCACGCTGACCGAGAGCAAGCCGCTGGTCATCCTCAAGGCCGGCAAGTCGAAACAGGGCGCGGCCGCGGCCGCCTCGCACACCGGCTCGCTGGCCGGCTCGGCCGAAGTGTATTCGGCCGCGTTTGAACAAGTCGGCGCTCTGGAAGCCGAAACACTGGAAGAACTTTTTGATTTCGCCAAAATATTCGCCCTGCCCCCGGCTTCCGGCTCGCGCATCGGCATAATCACAAATGGGGGAGGAAACGGCGTGCTGGCGGCCGATGCGGTGGAAGCCGAAGGGCTGCAAGTGGCCGGCTTTTCTTCGGAATCCATCTCTGCGCTTCGCGCCATGCTGCCCACCTACACCACTCCGCGCAACCCCATGGATTTGGTGGGCGACGCCGATGCGGCAAGATACGAGCGAGCCTTGTCGATTTTGATGAAAGATCCGAACGTCGATGTTTTGGTAGTTATCGTTCTTTTCCAGACGGCTGCGCTGGATTCATCAGTTGTTAATGTGCTGGTCAAAGCGGCCCAAGCCAAGACAAAACCGATCGTGGTGGTGAGCACGGGGGGCGAATACACTGAATTGCACCGCCGCATCCTTGACGGGTACGGAATTCCGACTTACCCTTCGCCTTCTTCCGCCATGCGGGCAGTATCGCGCTTTTTGCATTATGCCGATTACCGCGGCAGGTTCCATGCGAGCGAGCCGTATTGCAATTACATGTCAAAGCCGAAGAAGTAATCTGATTTTGAAGAAGAATAATCTGAATTAAAACAAAATCAAAAATTCTTAAAATAAAAAATAAAAAAATTCAAAAACCCATTTTTGCAATTCTTGTGAATAGAAGTTGTTCTATTCTAGAATTTGCGGTGCTTGGGGAAGCAATTGCGGCAGTACACCGGGCGGCCCTCTGTCGGTTTGAAGGGCACCTGGCACGCCTGTCCGCAGTCGGAGCAGACTGCGTCCGTCATGTCGCGGGGGGCACCATAGCCGCCGCCGCCACCGCGTCCGCCGAATCCACCGCGTCCGCCACTGTCGTTGTCGTCATAACTCATTTTTTCACCTATTTTTCCTAGTTTCCTAGTTTTATCCCCGCCCCATGATGAATCCGATTGGACGAAGTGGACTAGATAAAGCATTTTCGAGATTATAATGGTTTGCCCGGTGCAATGCCGAACCCAAGCAGAGGGCAAAATCTGGCCGAACGGGCCCAAAACAACTCGGATTCTCGTCTAACGGGCGGAAAACAGGTCTGTTCAAGGATAAAAATACGTGAATCGCCCTTATCCCGTGGTAAAACAATATGCGTACATTGACGAAAGCGGGGACCTCGGGAAGGGCGGTTCGACCCATTTCGCGGTAGCCGCCGCCGTAGTCTACGACCCCCATCACCTGGCCCGCATCATCAAGAAGGTGCGCAAGAACCGGATGCACAAGAGCCTCAAGGTTCTTTCCGAACTGAAAGCCAACAACACCAATGACGTGTTCAAGAGGCGCATCTTCGAGCAGATTGCCAAAAGCGAGGTGGAAATATACGCGGTCGTGCTGGAGAAGCGCGGCATCGGGACCGAAGTCTATCATTCCAAAGAGGCGTTATACAACCGTCTGTGTGGTTTTCTGGTCCGGCTGCTGGCGCGCGGGCGCGACGAGCTTGAGATTGTCCTCGACCAGAAGACTGGCAACCGGGCCATTGGCCGGGAGATCGAGTCCCATCTCATAAGAGAAGTGGGGGCCCGGTCCCCGAAAACGCGGGTTACGGTGTCGCAGAAAGACTCGCAGTTCACGCCGCCGTTGCAGGTCGCCGATTTCGTGGTCTGGGCGGTTCACCGCAAGTTTTCCATGGGCGACGCTCGATGGTATGACCAGATTAAGTCGAAAATACACAATGCCGGGCATGAGCTGGAAAGAGAAGAATGAAACGCGCAGCCCCACGGCTCGGGATATGTGTGCGCCATCCGGTGCACCCTACCCCGTGGACTTACCCGCGCAATGGGGTTATCACGGGCGTTCTATAAATGCCTTTCGGCCGTTTTTGACTCGTCAGGCCGGAGGCGTGTTCAATTCCTACATCATCACGGGTCCGGGCCAAGGAAACACTCCGGCTGAGAAGAAGGCCAGTGCAGACCTTAAGGCCCGTAAAACCATCGCAGCCCTCAAGGGCCGCCTGCCGGTCGGCATCCAGATAGAAAAAATCGAGGAAGTCGACGCCCTGCCGAACTAATCTGTTGCTTTGTTTTTCTTTCGGCCGTGGCCGCGCGCCTTTTTATCCTTTCGCCCCCCATCCCATTTCAAGCATTTTGCAAAATCATCCATCTTAGGCGTGTTCTTTATGGACATCCCCAACCCCTACGCCCACCCCCATTACCGCCGGCTCTTTATCATACCCGTCGTCTTGGTCCTCATCTCCCTCATACTCATATTTTTCATCTCCCCAATCAGAATGGGCATCGACTTCAAGGGCGGCATTGACGTGCAAATCCAGTCTGCCTCGGCGGTGGACACGGCCGCCCTGAGCAAGGTCTTCGACACTGCCGGCTACCACGTTGAGCGAATCGACTCAAAGCCCAACCCGGGCGGCTATTCCACCCAAGCCGAATTGCAGCGCTCGTCCCTCGCCGTGCAGGCTGATGCCGCCCGCTACGATTATTCGCTCCTCAAGAAAACGGCCGAGGAGGACGAGAGTTTGGCGTTCGGCAGCAATGACACCGACGCCAGCGCCCGCTTCGCCGTCTCAAGAAAGGCCATGGACGCGTCAGCCAACAAAATCTTCACCATCACCAACTCTTCGGCCCGCGCCGGGAACTACACTACCACCTCGCAGCTGGACAAGGCGGTCGGCTCCGCCCTTTCCGGCCTCAATGAGCGGGAGCGCTCCCGCCTGCGCGACGTGGTGGCCGCGGCCGTGCCGGGCTCGAGCGCCTCGTTTGACGAGGTGACCTCCTCGCTTTCGGCCAAGTTCTTCGAGACTGCGATCGGCGTGGTCATCTTCTCCATCCTGCTCACCACCGCCGTGGTGTTCGTCATCTTCAGAACATTGGTGCCATCCATCGCCGTGCTCGCCGGCTCGGCCTCCGACGTGCTGATGGCCATGGGCGCCATGGCCCTGTTTGGCATCCCGTTCACCCTTGCCTCTTTCTCGGCATTGATGATGCTGGTCGGCTTTTCGCTCGACACCGACGTGCTGCTAACCATGCGGGTCCTCAAGCGGCGCGAGGGCACGGCCGCGCAGCGGGCCTATGACGCCATGAAGACGGGCGGCACCATGAGCTTGTCGGCCATCGTGGCGTTCTCCGCTCTCCTGGCGCTGGCGCTGGTGACACGCATCCCCATCTACTATGAGATTGCGGCCGTGGCCATCGCCGGCCTGGTCGGCGACCTGTTTGCCACGTGGTGCTTCAACGCAGTGATCGTCCTGAATTACGCCGAAGCGCAGCAGAAGAAGG
>CAYIMK010000055.1:0-5736 GCA_964364595.1 Microcaldota archaeon
CACTTCGGAGAATCCGGACGGGTCCGTGTACGTCATTGACGAGGTCCTTTCCGGAACATGCGTGACGAGCCTGACGAGGGTTCTGGGGGAGAAATTGAGGGCTGCCGGCGTCAACAACGACTTGCATATCCTCGCCATCGCCGACCAGAGGCACATGCTCTTTGAAACGGTTTCTGAACCCGCAGCCATGCTGATTGGAGAGGGCGCGGCATATGCGCATCCGCTGATAGAGAACCAAAAGGCGTACCTGGGGCTGAAGCTGGACGGGGTGCAGATTTCCCAGACAAGCGTCAAGGACCTTATCGGGAACAAATTGATGACGTTCAAGAACCGGAAATTCTCTCGGATGGTGCTGGAAGGCAAGGCCTCGGTGTTCCCGGTGCTCCAACTGTTCACGACGGACAACAGCTACTACAACCCCAAACTGTATTTGGACCGCGAGAGCTGGACGCTGCAATTCAACGGCAAGTCGGTCGATGCGAATATCCGCACGCACGTGACGCGCCTGATGGGCGAATTTGAGGCAGTGGACTTCCACCTCGCGTATGACAAAGAGGCCTTCGAGCCCGCCAGGTTTTTCCAGAATCAGCCGTGCATGCTCATGGGCTGACGGCTGAAAGGGCCGCTTGACAACAACTTTTAAACTATCCCGCGCCTCGAAGGCATTATGGCGTTAAAACAAAAAAAATCAAAACGCCCCGGCGCCGCAAAACGCAAACCCGCCGGCCGAAAACTGGGCGCGCCAAGGCCGAGCCGCAAAATATCCGGCAGCCAAAGGCATGCTGGGCCGACCCGCAAGGAGCTGCACAGCAGGCCCAGACGCCGGCCCAAGCGCATGCTGGCGGCAAACGAAGGCCCGTGGCCTTCGGTGCGCCAAGACGCTTCGCGCGTCTTGCGCGCCGCCTCGGAGTGGGCCAGCCGGCAGGGCGGGCTGAAAGAACAGAACCTGGCCGCAAAGAATAATCCGTTTGCAACTTCTTCTCCGCTTGCAGAACAGACGCAACCCATCCCAAAACAAGCATCAGCTGCCGCATCACCGCCTTCAGGTTCATCATCGGCTTCGGTTTCATCTTCAACACCGATATTCGGCATCATCCCAACCCCGCAGCCGGCCGGCCCGAATTATTCTGCCAAGCGCCTGGCCGCCAGATGGTTCGCGCACAGGCCCGGCACGCTGCAGACAGTGCTGCTGTTCGCGGCCGGGCTGACCATACTTGTCTTCGGCTACCTGAACTGGTGGCCGCAGGTGTTTGCGAATCCCGAAACGCCGCAGCTTCCATACTACCTGGTGCGCACGCTGATTCGCATGCTGGCCGCCTACGTGCTGGTGGTGGCATTCGCATTGCCGGTCGGCATCATCGCGGGGCTCTACCGCCGGCCAAGGCAAATCATTCTTCCTCTTCTCGACATTTTGCAGTCCGTCCCAGTCTTGGGCTACCAGCCGGCAGCCATCGCGCTCTTCGTTGGCCTGCTGCCCTCTCTGGGCGAGGTGCAGTTCGGCTACGAGGTGGCGGCCGTTTTCCTCATCTTCACCGGCATGGCATGGGCGGTGGTGTTCTCGGTCATCGGCGCAGTGCGCAACATCCCGGACGATTTGCGAATCGCCTCCAACTGCTTCGGGGTGCGCGACTGGATGTATATGCGCCAAATAATTCTGCCCGGAATTTTGCCTGCATTTATCACAGGCTCGATTTTGGCCTGGGGCGGGGGATGGTATTTCCTTGTGGCCGCCGAGCTCATCACTTATGGCAGCAGCACCCATGCCCTGCCCGGTTTGGGCACTTATCTTGGAGATGCCATCGCAAAACAGGGCAACATCCCCTCGGCACTCTTCGGCCTCATAGTGTTCATCGGCGTCATCTACACCATCAACCAGATGGTATGGAAACCGCTCCAGGTGTGGGCGCGCCGCTACCGCACACAGACGACGGCGGGCGGCCAGTTCAGCGAGGACGTGAGCGTGCGGCACAGTATCGTGCTGGGCGCCCTGCGGGAGGGCTTCGCGCGCGCAGAAGCGCTGGTCACCCAGCCCATGCTTTTCGTCTGGAGGCGGCTGGTGCACGTGAGGCGGCTTGCCGCGCTGCTCACCCACGTGCCGCGGCGCAAGCGCCACGTCAGCGTGCCGCTTTATCGGCGGGGCGCGATTTACCTGCTCTTCTTCATGCTGGTGATGGCGGGCCTGGCGTATTTCTTCTCGATTGCGCTCGAGGCGCCGCTGCGCGGGCTTGAGCAGTCGCTGGCAACGCACCCGGAGGCGGCGCAGCTGCCCGAACTGGCCCTGCGCTCCACCATTCGGATTGGAATCGCGTACATACTCGCGCTTGGCTGGACGCTGGCGGCCGCAATTGCAATCACCCGCTCCAAGCGCCTCTCCGACATCTTCTTCCCGCTTTTCGACATCGGCCAGTCCACGCCGGCGCTGGCCCTCTTCCCCTTCATGGTGCTCATCGTCATCCGCTTTTTCGGAGGCGGGGGACTGGCGGTGGAGGTTGCCTCCATCCTGCTGCTGCTCACCGGAATGCAGTGGTATCTGCTCTTCAACATCATCGGCGCAATCAGGCAGATGCCGGGCGACATATTGGAGGCCGCGCGCGCGTTCAACATATCGGGCGTGCCGTATTACACAAACGTGCTCCTGCCGGCCATTTTCCCCGGCATATTGCTGGGATCCGTTCAGGCATGGGGCGGGGCGTGGAACGCCTCAATTGTTTCCGAATTCGTGACGTTCGAGGGGCAGAATTATTCTGTGCCCGGCCTTGGCGCGTTTTTGACGCAGCACACCCTCGCCGCCGCGCCCGACCCGTGGATACTCACATTGGCGGTGGCCGCCATGACGGCCGTGGTTCTGCTGATGAACACGTTCGTGTGGAAGCCGCTGTTTGCATATGCCGAGAAATTCAAATACAGCTTGACGTGAAAAAACAGGCCGATGAAAAAGAAAATAGTTGGATGAAAAAAGATTGAATAATAAAGGATGATAACAAGGGAGTTCCGAGAGGAGCGAGGGAATTTCGAACGAGGGATTTTAGTGATGGAGCAGCATGCGCATGTCCCCGAAGTCGAGGTCCGCCACGTGCGGCGCGCCTACACCGACGGCGGCAAGAGCGTGCTGGCGCTCGACGACATTTCGTTTCATATCAACGAGCACGAGTTTGTGTGCATCATCGGCCCCTCCGGCTGCGGCAAATCCACTCTCTTGCGCCTGCTTGCTGGTTTGGAATTTCCCACCTCCGGTTCTGTCAACCTCGGCGGGAGGCCGGTGAACGGACCCAACCCAAAGAATGCTGCAATGATTTTCCAGACATTCGGCCTGCTGCCCTGGCGCAGCGTTTATCAGAACATCGAGCTGGGCCTGCAGGCAATCAACGTGCCCGAGCCGAAACGGCATGAGATTATCACAAAATATGTAAAGCTCATGGATTTGGAGGAATTCTCCGATTCATATCCTGCCGAGCTGTCGGGCGGAATGCGCCAGCGCGTCGGCATCGCGCGTGCGCTCGCGGTTGAACCGAAAGTGCTTCTGATGGACGAGCCTTTCTCCATGCTGGATGCGCAGACGGCCGAATCGCTGAGGAGAGATGTGCTCGAAATCTGGAACAACAAGCAGATGAAGACGAATACGTTCGTGATGGTGACGCATTTGATTGAGGAGTCGGTGTTCATGGCCGACAGAATCATCGTACTCTCCAAAAGACCGGGCCGCCTCGTGGCCGACGTGCCGGTGGACGTGCCGAGGCCCCGCTGGGAGCACGCGCGCGACCCGGAATTCTTCGAGATGTGCGACATGCTGAAAAGGCTGATTGCCTACCACGGCGGGCCGGAGCTGGCGCAATTGGGCAAGGCATAGAAGCTGGGCAAGGCGTAAAGTTATTAAAGGTTAAATAACCTTATTTAACATACAGGGGTGGAACATGACGCTCAAGACATTCAATGTCGAGGAAACGACGTATCTGCGGTTCTCCCGAATCTGCAAGGAGAACGGCATCAGCATGAGCCGGCAGATTCAAGACTTCATGCGCGCGTTCGTGCGGGAAGAGCCTGTCGCGCGCAAGGCGTACCTCCAGAAACTGGAACGGATACGCCGGGGCCGGTTCACCAAGGTGGCGAGCCTCTCGCAACGGTACGGGTTGTAAATGGCATACGCGCTCGAAATCTCGGACGCGCTCGACGCCAAATTCAAGAAGATGGCGGCGCGGGAGCGGAAAACCCTGGAGATGATTGACAAGAAGGTGGATCAAATTCTGGCAAACCCGCACCATTTCAAACCCTTGCGAGGGGATATGCATGGCGCGCGCCGGGTGCATATCGACGCCTCGTTCGTTCTGACATACGAGATAGACGAGGAGAGAAAAACCATCCGGCTGCTGGATTTTGACCACCATGACAAAATTTATTGACGAGGAGTGAGAGAATGACTGCGGAAATCTATGACGTGCTTATCGTGGGCGCGGGCTGCGCGGGCTCGGCGGCCGCCATGTATGCGGGCCGCTTCGGGCTCAAAGTGGTGATGATTGGCGAGCTGCCGGGCGGCACGATTACGCAGACCCATATCGTCGAGAACTATCCGGGCTTTGAGAGCATCACCGGCCTCGAGCTGGGCGAGCGGCTGCTCAACCACGCCAAGGCATACGGCGTGGACGTCAAGATGGAAAAAGTCGTGAAAGCCGAGAGAAAAGACGGCGCGAATGGCCCGGATGCCCGCTCTCTTTTCTCAATCACCACCGATTCGAATGCGGTTTATCTTTCGCGCACCCTGATTGCCGCCACAGGCGCGGAATGGAAGAAGCTCGGCGCGCCGGGCGAGTTGGAATATGCCAACAAGGGCGTGCATTACTGCGCCCTGTGCGACGGCTCGTTCTACAAGGGGAAAGTGATTGCAGTCGTCGGCTCGGGCGATTCTGCGGCGAAAGAATCCCAGCTTCTGGCCGAATACGGCTCGCACGTTTATGTGTTCGTGCGCGGGGACGCGCTGCATGGCGAGCCCATCAACAACGCGCGCGTGGCGGCCGACAAGAAGATTACCGTTTTCACCGGCGTGCAAATAAAGGAGGTCGTTGGCGGCGGGGAGAAAAAGAAAGTCACGCATTTGCGGCTCAGCAAACCTTGCGCGCCCGCAGTGGGGGCCGCGGCAGGCGCGGGTGCCCCGACCGAGTTATTCCCCATTGATGCCGTCTTCGTGCTCATAGGCCAGAATCCCGTCAGCGCATGGACCAATCCCTTGGGCTTGACACTCAACGCGAAAGGGGAAATTCTCATCGACCGAATGTCTCGCACCAACGTGAGCGGCCTTTTCGCGGCCGGCGACGTGAGCGACACCGAATTCAAGCAGGCCATCACCGGCGCGTCGGAAGGCGTGTCGGCAGCGTATTCGGCCTTCACTTATTTGCAAAAAGGGAAGAAATGCGTAGTGAACATGGATGATGCGGATGACAGAACTGATTAATCGACCGATGCCACAAACCCCGGGTTTGCAGGAAGGAACAGATTTTGTTCAGGTTTTTAAGGGCAAACTGGTGGGCGCTTACCGTCAAAGCGGTTTCGACGAAATCCTATCCGTTCCGGTCAACTCGCCCAAAGCAGACGACCCCACTCTAAGAATCGGCATTATCGGATTCGTAGGTCAAAATACGCCAACTGGCCCCACAATCGGCGCGTTCTATTTCGAGACTCCTTCGTCTTCTTCCCCAAACAACCCGCACCTGATGCTATCTCAGGTCAGCAAGGGAGAAACGAAGA
>CAYIMK010000056.1:0-5707 GCA_964364595.1 Microcaldota archaeon
TGATGCGCGACAGGGTGCGGTAGTTCACAATCCACACTTACCGGCTGGTCATCTCCTTGGCGGTCGTCAGCTTCACCCGCCCGGTTCTTATCCCAAGGCGCAGCCGGTCAATGCCCGGGCCTGACTCGCGCGCCAGTTCGCTGCGGAAATCATCGCGCTCGGCCCGGTCCGCGAAGACAACATAGCCCGGCAACCGGCCGCCCTTCATCTTCCCCCTCCACTTTTCAGGGGAGAAAATCCACCATTGCCGCCGCAGCTCGTCCTCATAGCCATCGAGCGCGCCATGGGGGCCGCTTGCGCGCATGGGCCGCGCGCGGATGCCCGTCTCCATGAGCCGGTCTTTGAGAATCTTGCCCAAGCTCCTCTGCCTGACGTCTTCTTCCGTTACGCCCCGGCCGGCCAGTCCGTACCATTCACGCCAGCGGCGCAGCAGTCCCTCTTCGGCCAGAGTGTTCATCACCGCTTCCACGCTCTCGAGCGTGGCCATCACGGGCTTGCCGCCCCTGGCCGCCTGATGCAGGCCTTCCATCACGTCTTCGGCCCGCAGCGCCCATGCGCCCGTCTCTTTCCATCCCTGCCGCCGGGCCGCCGCCTCCATGACCTCCTTCATCTCATCCATGTCAAGATTCACGCGCCTGGATTCAATCATCGGCAGCTCGCCGATGCGGATGCGGTACGTTGGCCGCGCCCGCGGGCGCAGCAGCCAATAGAGCAAACCTGCGATGAGCAATCCGGGCACTCCCAGATTCCACACAACCGCCCACGGCCCCTGCGCCTGCTCCCATGCGTATTGAATGCGGGTGCCGTCAGCTTCCACCTCAATCCCCCTGGCTCCTCCGGCCCAGTTGGAGGTCACGCTCAGCACGCCCTGGTTCAGGTTGGCAGAAGTCCAATCGGCGCTTCCCGCCCGCCGCACCTGCACCGGCCCGTCGGGAAGCGGCACCCCGTCGCGGAGTATCCTGAAACGATAAGTGTTGCCGGCCGGCTCGCGCATGTCGATGCGGTATCCGATCACATGCGTGGCCGCTTCGGCATAGCTCCGGCCGAACTGGTCCTCGATTATGATGCGCCAGTCACCGGAAACAGGCCATGCGCCGTATGTGAAAGAGCCCACCCACGCGCCGCCGGGCTTGATTACGCCCTCGCCCAGGTCGAGTTGGCCGAAGCGGCTCTGGTTCGGCGCATAAAGTGCGGCATGATAGCGGATGCGCTCGTTCTGCGGGAACCCCGGCTGCAGGCGGATTTGGAACGCGGAGGTCTGGCCAATCTTGGATGTGGCCGGCCCCTCGATATCCCCGGCCAGAGCATGCAGAGGTGCATCCCACGCCGTCTGCGTGCGCCCGGCGGCGTCGACCAGGCGCACGCGCGCAAAACCGTCAGTTCCCCAGTCGGGCGGCAACAGCACAACTGCGGTGCGCGCTCCCCGCCGCCAGACTACAGAGCGGCGCGCCATGCGCTCGTTTGCCGGGTCGGACACCGTGCCCTGCGCCAGCGAATCAGCCAAGCCTCGCAAGTCGTCATACTCCCCCAAGGTGTGCGGGATGCGCCATACGCCCGTCCCGAGCGGCCCTCTCAGCATTTCGCCGTCTGAAACAAATCCGCTCCCCGAGCCGCCCGCCAAAAGCTCGCTGCGCACGCCCACTTCCCCGTTCATCCCGCCCTGCGAATCGAGGGTGACGTTCTGGCGCACGCCCAAGTAGATGACAATATCCTGCGGCCCGATTTTTTTCTCCCAAGCCAGCATCAGCTCCTGCGGCCAGGCGCCGCTGGGCAGAATCAGGATGCGGCCCTCGCCCGAAGCAGACAGCCCGCTGAAATTTTGCGCCTCGAGCGCGAGCCCGACGCCGGCCAGTGAAGTTTTCAATCTGGAGCTGAATTCGTCCATCCTGGCTGCGCCGGCCCAGGGGCCCGAGAGAAGCACCGCCTGCCGCGGAGGCGGCCGCGCGAACACGTCAACCACAAGCACCTGGCCGTTCGCGTCCTCGAGTCGGCCCGCCAGCCCTATCCATGCGGCCGGCTGCCCGCTGACCTGCACGGTCCGCAGGTCGTTGAGCCACACGCCGGAGCGCTCTGGAGTTGGAGAAGGCCCGTTTGGCGGAGCGAGCGGGCCGCTGCCAGTCAAAAAAAGCAGCGCGCCAAGCAGGAGAAGCAGAACCGCAGCCAAGAGGACGGGTCGGGTGATTTTCATTCACATCTTCAAGAGGCGGCCGCCTATAAATCTATCCGGCCAGCTGCGGCGGTGAGCGCAGCAGCAAGAACATGCCGGCGGGCCCCCAGGCCCGCCCAAGGCCGCGCAGCCCGGCCCGGCGTTCGTGTCATCCTTTTAATTTATCGAGTTACATCAAAAGCCATGACTCCGCTTGAGCGGTTCTATTCCCGCGTGTCCTTGGTGGAAGCCGAGATGGCGCGCATCGTGCCGCGAGACGCGCCGCCCGCCGAGGTCTACGGCCTCATCTGGCAATTCCTTGATTTGGGGGGCAAGCGCTTCCGCCCGCTCCTCGCGCTCTCGGCCTCCCGCGCCGTCGGCGGGCGCGAGCAGGACGCCTTGGCCGCAGCCGCCGCCATAGAGCTGTTCCACAATTTCACGCTGATTCATGACGACATCGAGGACGACTCGCAGATGCGGCGCGGCAAGCCCTGCCTGCACATCTCGCACGGCACGCCGCTGGCCCTCAATGCGGGCGACGGATTGTTTATGATGGTGTGGCGCGCCGCCCTGAAGGTCCGCTCGAGCAAGTCGGAGGCCGTTCAGTCCATGCTCCTCTCCTCCTTCACCGCCGTTCTGGAAGGGCAGGCGCGCGAGCTGGGCTGGCACCAGCGCAACGACTGGAACCTGAGCGAGGCGGATTATCTTGACATGGCCGCCGGCAAGACGGCCGCGCTGGTCTCGGCCGCCTGCGGGGTCGGCGCAATATTGGGGGGCGGCAGGCCCGCGCAGGCAAAAGCACTGGCCGCCTACGGCCGGGGCATCGGCGTTGCATTCCAGATTCAGGACGACGTGCTCAACCTCGTGGGCGACGAGGCCAAGTACAAGAAGGAAATCGGCGGCGACATCCGCGAGGGCAAGCGCACGCTCATGGTGCTGCATGCTCTGCCCAGTCTTTCAAAGCCCGACGCAGAAAAAATGCGCAAGATTCTTGGCAGCCGCGCGGCCGATGCAGCCAAAATCGAGTGGTGCATCTCGAAACTAAAAGCGGCCGGCTCAATCGATTACGCATCCGATTATTCGCGCCGCCTCGTCGGCGAATCGCTCTCTTCGCTCTCGAAGCTGCCCAAGTCGGATGCGCGCGATGAATTGGAGGCGGTGGCCAAATTCATCATCGAGCGCGAAAGTTAGTCGGCGGCTTTTCTTTTTCTTATTTTATTTTATCATCCCTCTCGCCGCCTCGTAATACACCACCCCGAAGATGGCGGCCAGCGGCGCGAAGAGGAGATAGAAATAGAGCGGGTAGAAGACCAGCATCGGCAGGGGCACCATGAACAGCACGCCCAAGCCGAAGACGCCAACCATAGAGGTGAGCGGCGCGGAGAAGCTTACGCCTGCCGCGCTCATCATGCTGTGAATTGCGCCGCGGCGGTCAACAACCTGCGCTCCGAACGCCAGCCACAGCGGCCACTGCATGATGATGAAGGCGAGGATGGCGAGAATCAGGACGGCGACAGCCAGAATCGAGTTCGCTCCCGCCAGCCACGTGCCGACGAGGAGGACGGGGATGGCCAGCGCGCAGCCAAGAATCAGTTGCGCCATGCCAATCGGCCAGAACGAGCCGCCGAAGCGGCGCATGTACTCCAGGAAGTTGATGATGGTTATTTCGCGCACACCGGCGCCGATTTGCGCGCAGGCGTGAACGAACGCGCCCAATCCCGCGAATATCAGCACGCTGGAGACGATGAATCCGCTCGCGGTCATGACGATGATGGAGGCCACGGCAGGCGCGTAATGAATCCACTGCCCCTCCGTGCCCCAGAAGAGGGCGAGAAGCATGTCGAAAAGCAGTGTGCCGACCATCAGGCCTATGCCGACCGTCGTCGTGAGGAAGAGGGCGAGGCCTGCGAGCGTGTACCAGCCGGCATGGGCGCGATAAAGCGAGAGGGTGGTCTTGGTTATCTGCAGCAGATTCATGGCCAATCCTCGCTTTTTTCCATTTTCTATTCGTGCATCCGTCGGTCTTGCCGACTGCGAAACTTTTTAAACGTGCGGTCAGAGTGGTAATCAACTTAGGGTGATGGGGGGTCGGGCCTCTCGGCCGCGCGCGCCGAAAGGCTTTTTAATTACCGCCCCATAATACATATGGTAAAAAATGTATTATGGTGAAATGTGTAATCCCACCCCCGCTGGTGAAATTCTATGCCAAGAGGAAAACGTATCGTCATTGTCCGCCAGCAGAAGGATCCGGTGGTCCACAAGCTCAAGGCGCTCAAGCCCAGCGAGCTGCGCAGCCGCCGCTCTTCGCGAGAGTCCGAGCTGCGCGAGAACATCGGCCTCCTGGTGCGCACTGCCAACCAGCTCTACTCACAGGAGAAGCTGGACAAAGAGCGTTTGCGCAACCTTGGTCTTCTCACCGTCGATGAAGCTTATGCCGAAGTGGCAAAGGCAGGCATTCCGATTTCGGCTCGCGCTTTCGGCGGCCGCATCGAGCGCCGCTCAATCCGCTCGGAGAAAATCGGCAAAAAGCGCCTGGTGCCCAAGCCCGTCATCCATGACTGGATTGCGCTTCACGGCGAATACTACTCGATTAAGGAAGCATACACAAAGCTGAAAGTGCACGAGCCCGAATTGAATCTTCGCGCCTTCATCGGCCGCGTGGAGAAGAACACTGTCCCTTCCTTGAAAATCGGCACCGCCCGCTGGGTTCCCCGCGACGTCGTGGATGCATTGACTCATGTGGCGCAGAACTATCATGACGTTTCGGCCGCCATTACGCTTTTGCAGGCCAAGGGCGTCAAGATTCGGCGCAACGCATTCGAGCGCCGCCTCGACCGCAACCGCATTCCGCACGAGAAAATCGGCGGACGGCGCGTTATCCCCAAGGACGTGGTTGAGGAGCTGATTAACAAGGAGCTCGCGCTGCAAAGCAAAAAGCTGTAGAGTTTTTTCTTTTCTTAATTTTTAATTTTCTAATCTTATCAGGTGATGAATTGGATTTCAGAGCGTGGTTTGATTCCCATATAGTGGAAATCTTTGTTTTTGGAACTTCTTTCATCTTTTTGTCTGCTCCAGATATGATTGACGCAGAAATCATACAAAAAAATGTCGATTTGTTAAGCCTAAGGTCCCTCGAGCTAATCGTCATTCTAATAATTTTGGCATATATCTGGGCGGCGATTCTCTTCGGGTTATGGGATTTATCTTTTGCTCTTTATGGGCGCATCTTCAAATCTAATAACAAGAAGTAATTCAACCGCCCATCATTCCCTGCAATTTGCTCATGTCAAGCCCGCTCTTCCCCATCATTCTCTCCAGTTTTTTCCTCAGTCCACGGTTCTTCTTGAACCCGTCCATCAGGTTTGCCATCTTCTCGAATTGCGAGAGAAGCTCCCTGACCTCTTCGGGTTTGCATCCAGAGCCCTTGGCCACTCTTTCAATCCTTCCTTTCTGTTTTTTCAATAAAGCGGCATCATCTCGCTCAGCCGGTGTCATCGAAGAAATCATTGCCTCGTATTTCTTCAATTTCTGCTCTGACACCTTCATGGCGTCTGCCGGCAA
>CAYIMK010000057.1:0-5628 GCA_964364595.1 Microcaldota archaeon
TACAAAGACAAGGACGCCATGCTCCCGACCGAAGTAAGGGAATGGCTCGCCGCAGTTCCGGATGAAGATATCCGTGCGCTGGGGCTCGATCCCACTTACAGCCGGCCTGAATGGATGGTCTTGACGTGCTTGCTCGTCCCACCCGTTTCCGTCCGCCCCTCAATCACTCTTGAAACCGGCGACCGTTCAGAGGACGACCTAACGCACAAACTGGTCGACATCATGCGCATCAACCAGCGCCTCGAGGCCAACATCAACGCCGGCGCCCCGCAGCTCATCATCGAGGACTTGTGGGAGCTGGTCCAATACCACATCACGACCTATTTCAACAACGAGACGGCCAACATCCCGGCCGCCAGGCACCGCTCGGGCCGCCCGCTCAAAACATTGAGCCAGCGCCTCAAGGGCAAGGAGGGGCGCTTCCGCTACAACCTGTCAGGCAAGCGTGTCAACTTCTCCGCAAGAACTGTCATCTCGCCCGACCCCATGATTTCCATCGACGAGGTCGGCGTGCCCATGGCGATTGCCGAGGAAATGACCGTGCCCGTGGCCGTCACCTCATGGAACCTCGAATACGTCAAGCAGTTCATCACCTCCGAAAATTACCCGCACGCCCAATATGTGCTGCGCCCGGACGGAAAGCGCGTGCGCGTCACCGAGACAACCCGGCAGGAAGTGCTTGACACCCTATCGGTCAATTCCATCATCGAGCGCCAGCTCATGGACGGCGACACTGTGCTCTTCAACCGCCAGCCCTCGCTGCACCGCATCAGCATCATGTGCCACACTGTGCGCGTGCTGCCCGGCCGCACGCTCCGCCTTAACCCCATCGTCTGCGCGCCCTACAACGCCGACTTCGACGGCGACGAGATGAACCTGCACGCCATCCAGGCCGAGGAGGCCCGCGTGGAGGCCGAGATGCTCATGAAGGTGCACGACCAGATCATCTCGCCCCGCCACGGCCACGCAATCATCAAGCCGCAGGAGGACTACGTGTCAGGCGCCTTCTTCCTCACCCGCTCAGAGACCGAGTTCGACAAGGCCGAGGCCTGCAACATGCTCGCCATCATCGGCGTGACGAAACTCCCGGCCCCCGACCGCAAGGACAAATGGTCGGGCAAACTGCTCTTCTCCGCCCTGCTGCCCTCCGAGCTCACGCTCTCCACCAAGAGCAAATTCAACCGCAAGACCGCGGACGGCGCCGACCACCCGGACAACGCCATCGTCATCAGGGACGGCGTGCTGGTTTCCGGCGCTCTGGACAACCGCGCCATGGACGAGGTTCTCGAGCGCGTCATCCAGCTCAAAGGCAGCGACGCGGGCCGCACATTCCTCGACCGCTCCGGCCGCCTTTCGCTTGCCGTCATCACGCGGCAGGGCTTCTCGGTGTCTTTGGCGAACTACTCGCTCCCGCCCGAGGCCCTCAAGCAGATTGACACATTGCAGGACAAGATGCGCCGCGAAATCGAGTTGGTCATCACGCAGTTCAAGAACAAAACTCTCATCCGGCTTCCGGGCCGCTCGCTGTCCGAAACGCTCGAAGACCGCATCATGTCGATTACGAGCCGCACCCGCGACGAGTCCGGCTCGGTCGTGGAAAAGTTCATGGGCACAGACAACACATCCATTATCATGGCCCGCATCGGCGCCCGCGGTTCGATTCTCAACGCCATTCAGATGGCCTCGATGGTAGGGCAGCAGGCCGTGTGCTCCAAGCGCCCCAGCCGCGGGTATCGCAACCGCGTCCTGCCCCACTTCGCCCGCAAGGACAAGAGCGCTGCCGCGCGCGGCTTCGTGTTCAACTCCTTCCGCAAGGGCTTGACTGCCACAGAATTCTTCCTCCACTCGACCGGAGGCCGTGAGTCGCTGGTCAACACCGCCATCCGCACTGCGCGCTCCGGCTACATGCAGCGCCGGCTCATCAACGCTCTCCAGGACATGGTGGTCACTTCCGACCTCTCGGTGCGCGACAGCCGCCAGGCAATCGTGGAATTCATCTACGGCGGCGACGGAGCCGACCCGATGAAGGCCAACTACAAGGAAGAGACCCCCGACTCGAGCGGACCGCGCGACGAGCTCGACATCTAGGTTTTGGTGATTATGATGAAAATCTCCCCAATAAAAGTCGCGGTCGGCGAGGCGGTCGGAATTGTGGCCGCCCAGTCAATCGGAGAGCCGGGCACGCAGCTGACCATGCGCACCTTCCACTACGCCGGAGTCGCCGAGCAGGTGCCGACAGGCCTGCCCCGCCTCATCGAGCTGGTGGACGTGCGCAAGGAGCCCAAAAAGCCCCTCATGGACATCTACCTCAAAGGGGCGGCCAAGGACGACGAGAAGAAGGCGCAGGCCATCGCCACCGACATCGAAAGCATCACGCTGGGCCGCCTCGGCGAGGTTGTCGAGGACTTCGCCCAGAAGAAAATCATCATCGAGCTTGACGCCGACGAGATGTCCCATCTTCGCGTGGAGATGGACGAGGTGCGCAAGAAAGTGAAGGCCTCTTTGGGCACCGACGTGGAAACTGACGGAAACACGCTGCGCGTCAAGCCGAAAGTCAACAGCTTGCGCATGCTGCGCCGCCTCACCAACCGCGCCAAATCTTTGCCGATTCGCGGCGTGGAGCGCATCCGCCGCTGCGTGGTTCTCAAGGGCAAGGACGGCTTCTTCATCCGCACGGCCGGCTCCAACATCTCCGGCATCATGAAGGCCGAGGGCGTTGATTCCACCCGTGTCTATACTAATGATGTCAAGGAAGTCGAGAGGATGCTCGGCATCGAGGCCGCGCGCAATTCGCTGGTGCGTGAGCTCAAGCAGGTGCTGGACACGCAGGGGCTCAACGTTGACATCCGCCACATCATGCTTCTGGCCGACGCCATGACCATGAACGGCCAAATCAAGTCCATCGGCCGCCACGGCCTGTCGGGCCAGAAGGCCGGCGTGCTGGCGCGCGCCGCGTTCGAGGAGACGGTCAAGCACCTGGTGAATGCCGCCATCTCGGCCGAGGAAGACAGGCTGATTGGCGTTACCGAGAACATCATCGTGGGCCAGACCGTGCCGCTGGGCACAGGACTGGTCAAACTAAAAATGAAGATTTAGATTCGCAAAAAAACAAATGAAAAACAAACTACTGAGTGAGTCCCGCTTTTGGGATTCGAGAGGTGCATGAAAATGGCAACAAGAGCATCAAAGAACGTCAGCAAGACCGACTCCGCGGCCATGTCGAAGGCAATCCGCATGTGCGTCGAGTCCGGCTCAGTCGTTTTGGGCGAGCGCATCACCGTAAAGAAAGCGATGGCGGGCGCGGGCAAGCTCGTCATTTTGGCCGCCAACGTGCCGGCCGAGAAGGTGGCCGACATCCGCCACTATTGCGCTCTCTCCGGCCTGCCGGTGGTGCAGTTCGCCGGCACCTCGATGGAGCTGGGCTCGGTCTGCGGAAAGCCGTTCCCCGTCAGCATGATGATTGTGAGCGAGGCCGGCAACTCGCCGATAATGGATTTCGCCAAGAAATAAGCTGATTTGGCGTTTGTGTTTTGGGGTTTTTTCACATGATGGAACTTAACAATGACGATTTGAAGGCCCTCTCGACTTTCGAATCGCTCACCGGCGCCTCGGCCTCCGACGTGGTCATCACCGAGCATGCCGTCGTCTTCCTCGTCTCGCAGGGGGAGATGGGCAAGGCCATCGGCCACAAGGGCTACAACATCACAAGAGTGCGCCAGGCGTTCGGACGCCAAGTGCTGGTGTTCGAGGAGAACCCCGACATGGAGCAGTTCCTCCGGGCGCTTTTCGCGCCGATTCCCATAACCAATATAAACGTTCACGAGAAGATGAATACCAAGACAGTTTACGTCACCGTCGATGAGGCGGATCGCGGCGCGGCCATCGGACATGGCGGCGACCGCATCAAGATCCACCGGGCGCTCCTCTTGCGCAAATTCGGTTGCGACCTCAGACTCGTCGCTCACTGATGGTGAAAACAAAAACAACATGCTGAAAATAAAAAGCATATGCTAAAAAATCAAAAATGACGCAAAAAATTCGATGGTGATTATGAATGGGACGTGGAGAATTCGCAGGCCGTGAACTGATGCGCAAGCGCAAGCGCACCCGCTGGCTCAAGAAGCCGTGGAAACGCAAAAAACTCAAGCTGAAAGACAAGTTCGACCCCCTCGAGGGCTCGCCCCAGGCAAAGGGCATCGTCATCGAGAAGAAGGTGCTTGAGCAGAAGCAGCCCCACTCGGGACTGATTAAGTGCGTCAAAATCCAGCTGATTAAGAACGGCAAGATGGTCACGGCCTTCGCGCCCCGCACCGGCGCCATCAACTACATCGACGAGCACGACGAGGTCACCATCGACGGCCTCGGCGGCTCGCAGCGCGGGCAGATGGGGTCCATCCCCGGTGTCCGCTACAAGGTCATCAAAGTCAACGGCGTGGACCTGCAGATGCTGCGCACCAAGCGCAAGGAGAAACCCAAGAGGTAAATAGGAAGTTGGCGGATGCGCCCGCGAGGTCGCATTCGTTTTTGTTGGCGATATTTATGGTCGAAAAACTATTCGGGAAATACGAGCTCGAGACGGTCACCGTGGCCGACCCTTCGCTGGTCGCCTACATCAACCTCTCGCCCGTGGTCATGCCGCACTCGTTCGGCAGGCAGGCCAAGGCGCCGCTGGGCAAGCGCAAGGTCAACATCGTCGAGCGTTTGTGCAACAAGCTCATGCGCGGCGGGACCGGTGTCAAGACGTCCGGCAAGGTGATTCGCACCGACGGCCGCCTGCAGGGCCAGAAGACAAAGGCCATGAAGGTGGTCGAGCAGGCCCTCGACATGGTGGCCAAGCGCACGGGCAAGAACCCTGTGCAGGCGCTTGTCGATGCCGTGCAGAACTCGGCTCCCCGCGAGGACTTCACCCGCGTGTCCTATGGCGGCGTTTCCTATCAGGTGGCCGTTGATGTGTCGGCCTCGCGCCGCCTCGACATGGCTTTGCGCAACATCACGCTCGCCGCCATCATGGGCGCGTTCGCCAACAAGAAAACTCTTGCCGAGGCGCTCGCGGGTGAAATCGAGATGGCTGCCAAGGGCGATTCGCAGAGCTCGTACGCAATCAAGAAGCGTGATGAGACTGAACGGATGGCGCGCAGCGCACGTTAAGGCGGTTCGGGCAGCCCGTTCTCTTTTTTCCCTCTTTTCCATTTTTCCTTTTCTTTCATGCCCAGTGGAAACCTAGGGTGGTGACAAATACAACCAAAAAAGAACGGGCGGGTGCTCGAGCACCCGCCGCAGTTGGCTCGAGCCAACTGCTTTTGGCGCTTTTTGATGTTTTTGGCTCGTTCGAGGAATAACGCACCGGCCTAGAAACCCGGCCCCCAAAGCCTTAAAAACTTTGTTTAACATGTTAAACATGTGAGCCTATGAGTGACCTCTTCGCCATCCGCGACGTCGACGAGCCGACGCGGCGCTTCATCCACACCTACGCCCGGAGCCGCCGGATGAAGGCGGCCAAAGCGCTCAAGGAGCTGGTCGGTCTGGCCCAGGCCCGTTTGCAGGAGAAAGAGAAAGCCAAACCAAAATACAAATACCACGGCCTGATGGATGCCTACGAGAAACTTTGTTTCCGCAGCGATGACTCCC
>CAYIMK010000058.1:0-5577 GCA_964364595.1 Microcaldota archaeon
GTTCACTGCGGTCGCGCTGCTTTTGCTGCTGTTCAGCGTCTTCGCCCAAGCTGTGCTGGTCCCGCAGCGCATCCAGCAGGCCGATTTCTCCATATCCGATACATACATGGTCGGCACCACGTTCGGCTACATATCCGACCTCCGCCTCAACGTCAGCATCCCGGTGGATGCCGTTCTCATCCGTGTGCCGCCCGGCACTGGCCGGCAGACGGATGCGGACGGCAATTCCTATCTCTCAATCCAGCAGGCCGACCCGCTCCTTCCTTACAATTTCACCTACAATATTTCGGTGCATACCCAGTTCCAGCCGCTCACCGCTCTGGGCGGCGACGCGCCCATGCCCAAGAGCTTGGGCCGCTACCTCATCTCCACTCCGGCTATGCCTGCGTCCAATCAGGCCATGAAGGGCATGGCCGCCAACATCACGGCCGGGGCAGGCAGCGATTTCGAGCGAATCGCGCTCCTTGCGCAGTGGGTGCACGACTACATAACCTATGACGCGTCTGCAGCCAGCCTGAGCCCCAACACCACAACCATCCTCGCTACGCGGCGCGGCGTGTGCACCGAATATTCCGTGCTGTTCGTCACTCTGGCCCGCTCGCTGGGCTATCCGACCAGATTCGTCAACGGCTACGCATATGCCTCCACTTTGGGCGTGTGGCAGGCCCACTCATGGGCTGAAAGTTGGCTGGGCGAATGGGTGCCGGTGGACCCGACGTGGCTGGAAGTGGGCAGCGTCGACGCCACGCACATCGTCGTCTCCCGCAGCGCTCTTTCGGATTTCAACCTGGTGACCGTCTCGGGCCTGGTGCAGGAGCCGGGGCAGCTCATCCTCAACGGCGACCGCCCCCTGGGCTCGAGGGCCGACAACGTGCATCTCGTCAACACCGAGCCAGCCCCGGCGGAAAGCGGCTACGGGCTGTCCGCTTCCTCCTCAGCCCTGCCGAGCGGCGGCCGCGCGCTCATCTGGGTGTCTTATGCCGCCTCCGATTACCGCATCCTCTCGATGGAGCTGGCGCCGTGCAGCAGCGAGAGCGGCTCCCTTGTCACGCTCACCTCCCCCGCCCGGCATCGGCTCATCACCGCCCCCAACCGGACCTACTACGCTTCATGGCTGGTGCAGGCCGCCCCGCAAATAGACCCGAATTTCATCTACCGCTGCCCCCTCGCCCTCAATTCGGATTCACTCATCCTCAAAACCTCAACGCTCTCGCTCCGCGATGATTTGGGCAGCCCCTGGCCAATACTCTCTGCCGACGTGGAGCGCAACGCCCTCTCGCTGGGCGGGAAGCAGACCGTATTCGTCCACCTGCCCTCCAGCATGGCCGGCGAAACGGTCCATCTGCTGGAGCCGGCGCTCCATCTCAACGCCTCGCTCAACGGGGCGGGCGCGGCCCAGTTCGACTTCATCCCGGCCGAGCCGGGCAACCACACCCTCTATGTCTTCTCCTCCCGCGGCGACCCGCTCGCGCTTTCCTATTCCGTGCTCACCGTCCCAACCCCGACGATTACTTCGGCCGCCGCCAACCAGTCGCTTGTGGAGGGCGAGCCGGCCGAGTTCATCGTGGAACTGGCAGACCTCAACGCCAGCACGGCGACCCGCCCGTTCACTCTGGTCTGGTCTGGCAACGGCGAGAGCGGGACAGAGAGCGTGAGCGCGGGCCCATCACAATCTTTGAGAATTCCCATATTCCCTTCATCGAGCGGCGACTTCGTATTCTCCTGGCGCCTCATCGCGGCCGACGGCCGTGAAATCTCCCGCAGGACCATGCCGCTCAAGGTCTGGCCCGCGGGCGACGTGGCCCTCGCCTCGCTGCAGCCGCAGAGCCGGGTGAATTCCGGCTGGCAGGTGGCCCTGCAATTCACCATGAGCGGCGAAGTCCGCCATCCGCAGCTGCTCGTGGGCGGCACAACTTGGGAAATCCCGCCAGACGGGAGCTTGGTGATGATTCTCGCGGGCGCGAAGCAGCCGGCCTCCGTGAGCTGGCAGGACGCGACAGGCGCGATTCACCGCAAGGACATCGTGCTGGAGGTCAACGCCGTTGCGGCCACGCCAGTTTTCCCATCGGCAACCGGCAGCAGGACGCCACTGGCCAATCTGTACGACCCGAATCAGAACGTGCTCCTGCCCGCGGTGCTGGTCTTCCTCTTCTTCGCCCTCCTGTTCGGCGGGGCCCTCTACTCGCACATTCAGGATTTGCGCGCTCTTCACCGCTCCGACTCCGAGGTGGGCATTGAGAAGGGCGGGCCGGAACCAGATGATGTTGTTACTCCCAGCCCGAAATCCGGCGCTGCCGGCTCCAACCCGCCCGAACTGCCAAAGCCCGACTTGCGCCGCCGCCGGCCGCCCATGCCCCCGGGCGAGCCGAGCGGATAGCTTTCTTGAGGCGTATGCCATGGCCGACATCTTATTTTTGGGAACCGGCGGCGGGCGTTTCAATCTGGTCAAGCAGCTGAGGGGCACCGGCGGTTTCGTTCTGCTGGGGAGCACACTCACCATCCACGTCGACCCCGGGCCGGGGGCGCTGCTGCGCCTGCATGACGCTCATGTCAATCCCGAGCACTTGGACGCCATCATCGTGACGCACATGCACATCGACCATGTGTCCGACGCGCCGGTGCTGGCGGAGGCCATGAGCGGATTCACGTTCAAGCATTCCGGCCTGCTCATCGCCTCGCATTCTGTTCTGGAGGGCGACAAGTTCGGCGATCGGTCTATCCCGAAATATCACCAGTCGCTGGTGAAAGAATGCGTGAGCTTCGGCCCGGATGATTCGAAAACATTTGAAGTGAAAAAAGACAAGAAAGAGAACGGCTCGGCCCAGCGCGGTTCCGCAACTTTCCATCTTCGCGGCGTGCCTGTCAAGCATGACGACAAATCCGGTTTCGGATTTGTGCTTGAAATGGACGGCGTTAAAATCGGCTACACTTCAGACACCGAATATCTTCCCGCAATCCACAACTCGGCTTTCGCCGGCGTGGACGTGCTTATTGCCAACAACCTCAAATCAGCAGCAGACGGCATCCCCGACCATTTGCACTCCGGCGACCTCATCAAGCTGCTCAAGGCTACGAAACCCAAGCTGTGCATCCTCTCGCACATGGGCATGGGCCTCATCCAGTCCGGCCCCGAAGCCGAAGCCGCGCGCATCGAGTCGGCGTCTGGCGTGAAAACCATCGCAGGCCGCGACGGCTATTATTACTGCACTGATAGGTGCGGCTGGTTCAGGCCGGAAAAGAAGAAAGAAAAGGAAGGAAAAGAAAAGGGGCAGAAAAAACTAGAATAAATTCGAATTCTATTTCTTCTTTCCGATGTTGTAAATCGAATAGTCGAGCTTCTTGTCTTTCTCCAGTTTGGCGGTGATTTCGTTAAGCACCATCTTCTTCACTCGCAAATATTCCTCTTTGGGATACTCGACGTTTCCGATGGCGTATTTCAGGTTCTTGGCGTTGAAGCAGAACATGCATTCCGTCAAATTCTCGCAGTTGTGGCAGAACAGGCAGTCCGAGCAGAAGCCGCAGCAGTCCAGCTCGAAGCAGCGGGTGAGATTGGTGGACGAGTAAACATGGATGTTGTGCGACGAGTCAAAGGGCGAATCGCAGCCGAACAAATATTCGCAGCTGCGCGGCCAGAACGTATATGCGATGAACTTGGAATACACCGCTACCGAGGAGCGGTAGACATCGGATGAGTCAAAGGGATATGTGCTTTCCACGATATTGGAATTCTGCCCGTGATTGTGCTCGGCATGGAAGAACGCCACCTTGTCCAGGCACTCATGCGCATTCTCAAGGCTCAAATTTTGCGCTTCCTGGGGGCTGATGGCATACTTTTGCCCGAATTCCAGCGCCTCCTCCTCCGAAAGCAGCCGGTTTCTTGGCAGCAGCGGGAAGTTGGCGTGGGGAGGAAGTGTCATTTTCCGTCCGCTGGCCGCCGAGACGCACTCGATGGTTTTGTGCGTATGCATGGCCAGCCACGGGCCGTAAGCGTCTATCCCGCCGGCCAGCGCTTTTCCAAACAGCAGCCGGGTGGCGCTGGCAAACGCCTCCTCTACTCTGTTCTTGTCTGCTGGCAGGTTTTTCTTCGAGGATTCCAATTTTATTTTCGGCGCTGGCTTTCCTTCCAGTTTGAGCAGCTCAACCAGCGAGGGCAGCCGTTTGTCCTTCTTGAGCCGGAGGGCCATCTGAGACAGCAGCCGCGCTTTTATCTCGCGGTATTGGGCCGGCTCCAGCTACAAATTCCCGACGCAGTATTTTCTGGACTTGAGGTTGAAGCAGAACATGCATTCCTGGCAGTTTTCCAGCCCATGCGAGAAATAGCAGTCCGAGCAGTCGGTGCACATCCACAGCTCAAAGCCCATCTTGTTGCGATACACTCCGCTTTTTATGCAGGCCGAGCATTCACCCACCATATATCCCCCAAAGCAGTCCTCACTCAGCCTTCCGAGCGTGCAATAAGCCAGATATTTGGAATTTCCATTGCGGCAGACGTTGTAGATGTAATGGCTGTCATTGAGGTTGGAGCTTTTTTCCAGATGGCTGCAGTTTCCAAAAAAGAGGTTTCCGCTGTAGCAGGGCGTTCCGCGGATGGCGTCGAGAAGCGAATCCAAGTCCTTTATTTTTGATGTGTCCGTCTTGGGCGGCTTTTTGGAAAAGTCGATTTCATCATACGAAATCCATTTGGCGCCCGGCGCATACTCGGTGGGGCTTGATATGATTTCCTTTCCGGAAATAAAGGATTGGTGCGTGCCGTGCGGCTCTATCCTTTCCGCCAGCCAGCTCTCGTATTCGCTCATCGGGCCGACGTCCTGCCCCAACAGCGTCTTGCAAGTGCTCCTCCAGCGCTTGTCCAGCATGTCGGTGGTTTCGCTCATGTCTGGGTTAGCCATCCGATGATATTTATATTCTTCCCTCGATGTATCTGTCGTCATTACCCGTGATTGCATGCTCAAACTCGCCGACCGCCTCGATTTCAAAAACGAGCAGAAATGGCAGAAGCTCTGGTCCGAGCGCTCGCTCTACAACTTCGACGAAAAAAACACCACCCGCCCCGTTTATTCCATCGACACGCCCCCGCCTTTCACCTCCGGCGATTTGCACATGGGGCACGTGCTCTCCTATGCCTACTTCGACTTCGTGGCCCGCTACAAGCGCATGACTGGCTTCAACGTCTATTACCCGCAGGGGTGGGACTGCCAGGGCTTCCCCACCGAAACCAAGGTGGAGCAGAAATTTGGCCGCAAGCCGCCCGAAGAGTTCCGCAAGCTCTGCGTGGAGTGGACCGGCACCTGCATCGAGCGCATGCGCTCGCAGATGCAGTCATTGGGCTTCTCGGCCGACTGGCGGTACGAATACCAGACCATGTCGCCGTCTTATCACAAGCTTGTGCAGAAATCAGTTTTGCAGATGTACGACAGCGGGCAAATCTATCGTGGTGAGCACCCTGTGTTCTGGTGCCCCAACTGCATGTCTGCTCTGGCCAAGACAGACACAGAAGAGGCCGAAAGGCAGACGCAATTGCACGACGTGAAATTCCAGTTGGAGTTGTCGAGCGGCAAGCTGCAAGACCTTGTCATC
>CAYIMK010000059.1:0-5555 GCA_964364595.1 Microcaldota archaeon
TCTCCCGGCAGTATTTGATGGTTTTTATCTTGCCCTCCACGCCGCGGTTCCCAAAGCCGCCGGGCACGATGATGCCGTCATATCCGCCCAAGAGTTCGGATGGCCTGATGTCCTCCTTCTCGAGCTTCTCGGTGTCCACCCAGTCGATGTGCACGCGTGTGTTGTTGGCCGCGGCCGCATGCACCAGCGCCTCCTTCA
Source organism: Microcaldota archaeon (assembly GCA_964364595.1). Taxonomy (GTDB): domain Archaea; phylum Micrarchaeota; class Micrarchaeia; order Anstonellales; family Anstonellaceae; genus CAIXYX01. The sequence goes on from CAYIMK010000059.1 coordinate 199, forward strand.
CAGACACATAAGCGTCCTTGACGGCCGTGTATTTGCCTGAAATGGCCACCTTGATTTCGTTTTTCGGGTCCTTGATGCGGTTGACCAAAGCTCCCCACTCTTTCAAGTCCTCAGGTTCGGGCTTGAGCCCGAACTTGGCGAGCAGCGCTTGGGAGAATTTCTGTTTTTCCAATACAATGGGCAGCTCGTAAATCGTCTCGAGGTTTGGGTCGTCGAACACGTCCTCTGGCGAGACGTTGCAGAAAAGGGAGATTTTCTCGCGCGCGTCCTTGTCCAGCGGCTCGTCTCCGCGGCAGATGATGATTTTGGGCTGTATGCCCATGGAAGTGATAAGGCGGTTGGCATGCTGCGTCGGCTTCGTCTTGAGCTCTCCGGGCGAGAGGGCCGTTATGTAGGTGAGCTGCACAAAGAGCATGCGCTCGCCCTCCTCGCGCGCCATCTGGCGCATGGCCTCAATAAAGTAGGAATTTTCCAAATCGCCGACCGTTCCGCCCACTTCAATCAGCACGAAGTCGGATTTCGTCTCGGTCCCGACATTTCTTATCCACGCCTTGATTTCGTCGGTGAGATGGGGCACGATTTGCACGTCTCTTCCCAAATATCCGCCGGCGCGCTCTTTCTGGATGATGCGCTGGAACAGCTTTCCCCCCGTAATCGAGTTGATTTTGGTGAGCGAATTTCCCAAAAAGCGCTCATAGGTGCCGAAGTCCATGTCGCATTCGGTGCCGTCGTCGAGGACGAAAACTTCGCCGTGGCGCAACGGGTTCATGGTGCCGCAGTCCACGTTGAGGTAGCCGTCGAACTTGATGGGCGAGGCGGTGTATCCCTTGGACTGGAGGATGCGCCCCATGGAAGCGGTGACAATGCCCTTGCCCAGGCCCGACATGAGCGAGCCTAAGACGACGATATAGCGCGGGGCCTTGTCTCCCATGGATTTCGCACGCTCCCAAAATTTATATAGCTTGGATTTTACGGCGGAGACGACGGACATGGAGCTTTAAGCGGCCCGACTTTCAGCCGATGACGAGAGCGCGCCGCAGCAGTTCCGTCTGCTCGGTCTGGTACACTTTGGGGAAAAAGCCGCCTACGCAGTAGTTCTTTTCGAAATTGCTGATATTTGGCCTGACTCTAAAATCAGTCCCTCTCCATTGATAGTAGAGTTTGAACATAGCCGGGTCATGCGTATGGGCCACGAGTATTGCCCCGATTTCAATGGCCTTGATTTGCTTCTCGTGCGCCTCGAGTGTTTTCACAATCGATTTGATGCGCTGGCGCATTTCTTGGAGGTCCATGTCGCGGGTGGCCAGCAGGGCTTGGGCTTCATTGCGGTCGGCCAGCATGTGCTTTTCGCTGGCTTTGACCAACAGCATAAGGACTTTGAGGGGATTGAGGATAATGCATGTTGGACTGTTGCCCAGCCGCTGCATGAAGGGCGCATCATCGTAATTCATCTTGGTCTTCTCGCTCGGGGCATGCCAGGCGTGCATCTCCACCATCAGCCCGCCCTTGCCGGTCTGCTTCAGCTGCGTATCGAGGGCTTCGAGCCGGAGGCAGCAATCCTCGAAAGTAAGGACAGCGTCGAGCAGCTTGATGTATGGGTAAGAACTCGTGGTCTCATTACGCAACGCGAAGCCCATCGCCGAGACTGGCTCGGCTATTACCGTAGAAGTCGGGATTCCTTCTTTCTTGTATATTTTCTCCAGCTCCTTCTTGTAGTGCCGAAATCCGGCGTATTCGTGCGCATGCGGGACCAGAAAACATATTTCTGAAGGTTCGCTGCCTTTGATGAACCGGTAACGCGGCATGTCCTTGAAGAAGATTTTTTCTCCCACTTTGACATTCAGCATTGCCAATGTGTGTCACCAAGTGTTTAAAAAAGTGACACACCCGTCTCTCATTTCCGATTGATAATTAAAACCACTGTTTGTAACCTCTCTATGTCCTCCAAGAGCGTCTCCTCCATCGATGAAAAAGGCCGCGTGCTCATCCCCCAGTCCCTGCGCGAGCAGGTCAGTCTGGCGCCGGGCGAGAAGGTGCTGCTCTCGGCCGACGCGGCCTCCAAAATGATTTGCATCGAGCCGGCGCACGAAAAGAAGCTGATGTCCCTCTCAATCGAGCTGGCAGACAAGCCCGGCAGCCTGGCCAAGGCCGCGCTGGCCCTCTATGACATCAACGTCGACTTGGTGTCCACGCGTTCGCGCTCGTCGAAAAGGGGCGAGGCGGCCGTTTGGCTGGTGGAATGCAATCCGCAGGGCGCATCGATTGCGCAAATCAAGGCGGCGCTCGGCAAGGCGGGGGCGAAAATCGAAACAGCCAGGTGGGAATAAAAAACAAAAAACAAGCAGCAAAAAAACAAAAGCAAAAGCGGGGCGGCTCTGGGGGAGCCGCCGAATTTCCGGCCCGCCCCGAGGCAATCAACGGCCCCGCGGGGCCGTCCGCAAGGCGCCTTCAGGCGCCTTGGGGCACCGAAGCCTCTCGGGAGGCTTCGCTGTGGTGCACCGTCGGCTCCCAAGAGCCGACGGTTGCGGGCCGCTTCGAATATTTTTTAACTCTTTGTTACAGTTATAACAGATATGCCAACCGTTGCCCATCTTGTAAGCTCCTATGTGCGTAGCTTGCCGCACCTCGAGCAGTTCATAAAGCGCGATCTGGTCTCCTTCCACCGCCTTGCCCGCTATCTCAGCCCCCGCCTTTCGGCGGATTTGGGCCGCGAGGTTGAAGAGGGCGCCATTGTGATGGCCCTCTCGCGCCTGCGCGACAAGATGGGCGCGCGCAGGTCGGAGCAGCAGGCCAATCCTCTCTGGGGGCAAATCCAGCTTTCTTTGCGCGAGGGCGCGGTCGAAATTGACTTGCGCAAAGGCCAGCGCACCGAAGAGGCCACCCACCGCCTGCGCGCACTTCTCGACGGCTCGCCTGACGACATATTCAACATCGTTTCAGGCCAGTATGAAATCACCCTCATCACTTCGGTCAAATACGAAAAGAAATTTTTGCATGCGCTCAAGGGCGAAAACGTAATCCACGTCGAGCGGGACCTTTCCTTCCTCTATCTGCGCTTTCCGGCAGAGATTCTCTACCTGCCCGGCTTTTACGAGCGTGTCCTGAGCGAACTGGCATGGGAAAACATCAACGTGTTCGAGCTTGTCTCCACCCTCAACGAGCTGATTCTGGTTCTCAAGGCAAAAGACGCCGCGCGTGCATATGATTTGCTGCGCCACAGGCTCAGGGAAAAGCCGAATCAGAACGAAAAAAGCGGAAAACTAAAAAGCGGAAAATAATTTATCTGCGGATTTCTTTTCTCTCTGCCCTGTTTTCTTTCTACCTTGTTTTGAGGCATTTCTGCACAGCATAGTTGAACAGCGCATGCTTGTATGTGTGCACAGCGTCGGCCCTGCGCTGCTTTGTCGGGAAGCGCCGGGCCTTCTCAATGTCCTCCTGCGCGGCAGTGACATGGCGGCGCTTGAACAGCTTGTCGACTTCCATGGGCTTGCCTTCCAAAAGAAGGGCCTTGTTGCCGAGCGCGCGCCCTCCTTCCTCCACTCTCACCTTTGTGCGCACCAGCTCTGCGCTGAGAATGGACGAAATCTCGTGCACGCTGTTCTTTTCCTTCAGAAGAAGGCAGTCAATCTCGTAGTTCATGCCGCCGTCCATCACCGAGGCGGCGATGCTCTGGTATTCGCTGCGTATGTTGTTCAGCGGGGCGGCCAGTCCGGTCTTGAACGGCACTCCGTACGCGCCCTCCATGAGCGGCAGAAGGAATGTCTGGGCCACCTCGTCGCTCACCGGCTTGAATTTGGCGGCAAACTCGATTTTGTGGACGCTGTCCTGGCAGTGAAGCTCAAGCATAAGCGTCTCGTCTGTCATGCCCCCGTGTTCTGTCATGCGGGTTTCGAGCTGGATAGCCGAGGTGCTGAAGCCCGGATACTGCTCCTTGAATTTTTTTGGATTTACCATCTGGTCGCCCAGCGGGTCGCGCTCCATGAAATAGAGGGGAATGTCCTCTCGCGGCCAGAGAGCCTTGCGCACTTCCGCCTGTCCGAGCATTTGTTCGATAAACACGAGCCCGTTGCCGTTGGCTTCCACAAGCTCCCTTCCCAGCTGGTCGATGATCTCGACTCCCTGATTGCGGGTTGCTGACGGGTTGTTTTTGGCCAGCTTGCCGCGGCCCTCCTCAAACGCCTTGGTAATCTCGGTGTCATAGCCGTCCAGGCCGGTCAGCGCCAGTGCATCGAGGGGCTGTTTGCCCAGCACGTCCAAAAACTGCAGCGCCGCCTGCGCGCGCCTCTCCGGCGTCAGCTCATAGAGGCGGTGGAGCCCGAACTTGTAGGGCCCGTGCATCTGCTTGTCGCGGTGCACAAGATGGAGCATGGCCAGCCCGTCGATGGGGGCGTCCCGAATAAGCCAGGCGAGCTGCGTCAGCATCTGCGCCTCCAGCTTTTTTCGCGTTTCCTTGTAATCCTCGCCTGCCCCCTGCTTGGTCAGGCGTGCATAGTCTGCCTCCACCTGCTTTTGCCACTCTTTTATTTTCTTGGCGTAGACGCGCGTCTCATCTTTCGGCCAGCGAGGCAGGCTGAGGCTGCTCGCCTCGTTAAGCAGTTTCTCCTCGAGCGCCGCGTCGGTCCAGCTCACTTCAAGGATGACGTCAACCAGCATGCGCCGCGCGCCGTGCACCAGCATATTCTCCACCGTTCCCGGCGCTGTGCCGTTTCCGGCGCCAATGCTGCGCAAGCCATCCTGCGCGTTCTTGAGCACAACGTCGCGCGTGCGCTGAAGCTTGTTCAGAAATTCCAAAGTCTTGTAGTCATGCGAGTCCTTGGCCAGCCAGCTGGGCAGGCTTCGGCACAAGTTCTCGTATTTCAAAAAGCTCTCCACAAGGCGCCGGCTCCACTCGCCGCGCGCCTCCCCGTTCACGCCGGCCTCAACGAGCGCGTCCATGGCGTTTTTGATGCTCAAGAGCAGCCTGTATTTTGGCGCGCGCGGCTGCCACTCGGCGCACATCTTGAGATAGCGCACCGCCCACTCGCCGGCCCGTTCGGAGATGCCTGGGTCCCTGAGCCCTTTTTTGATGGCGCCATTCTCGTAGTTTTCGGAGATGGGCCATTCGGGCCGCGCCTGCCCCTCCCAAAAGCTTGTGTCATATGCGTGGCGCTCGCGGAAACCGGCCTGACTTTTCTTCAGCTGCTCCCACGTGGTGCGTATGCTGAGCAGCATGGGCGCAATCTCCTTGTAGCGGCGGCCCTGCACGCTGTCGATTTCGTCCATCAGCGCCTTCTCGATTTCAAGCTGCTTGCCGAAGTTCATGTAAAGTGCGCTCAGGTTCGCGAGCTCGTCAGCTGAGCTTGTGCGTTCAACCAGCT
>CAYIMK010000060.1:0-5553 GCA_964364595.1 Microcaldota archaeon
GCCTCAAGTTTGGATGATGCAATCAATATTTCTTCTTGCTGAAACGGGGATTGAAAGCTCTGGGGCGCTCGCCGCCGGAAGAGCCCTCGCCGCCGGAGCGCGGAGGGCCGCGGGTGAAACCGCCCGGACGACCGCCTTGGCCGCCCGAATTTGAACCGCCTTCGCCCCCCTGTCGGGTGAATCCGCCGCCCTGTCCGCCGCGCGGGCCTGAGCCGCCCTGCCCGCCCGAATTGGAACCGCCTTCGCCGCCGAAACGGCCCTGTCCGCCGCTGCGCGGAGGCCGGCTTTGGAAGTTTCTCGAGTCCCCGCCTTGCGGGCGGTTGCCTCTGAATGGGGGGCGGCTGCCGAAATTCCCGCGCGGGCGGTCATCTCCAGAGGACGGCCTTCCGCCGAATCCGCCCCTCGGCCGGTCGTCGAAACGCTTGGGAGCGGCGCTGGACGGAGCGCCGGGTTTTCTTGCCGGCTCCGGCTTGCCCTGCAGCGCCTTCACGCGCGCCTCGAACTGCTCTTTCAATTTCTCGGCGATGAAGTGGTGGGTGTAGGCATCGGCCTTGGACGCTATGGTGAGTTTGGCTGCCAGCGCGCGCGAGAGTTTTCCTCTTGTCCAGCGGGGCGCGGTCGAAATGGCCGGGTGCTGGAAGATGAGGCCGTGTTTGGGCGGCGGGCTGCCCGAGCGCAAATGCTTGAAGAGCGCCTTCTCGGCTCCGATGACCTGCACGGTTGAGGCGGGGAAAGATGCGAGCTTGTTGAGCGAGCCGGCCTGGGCGATGAGTTTCGCCGCGAGCGAGGCGCCGGCGATGTGCGAGAGGTTGGGGGCGAGGCGGGTGGCCAGCTCGTCGGAATAGCGCACCAGCTCCTCGCGGTGGTTGAGAAGAGTGAGAAGGGTTTGGGCTTGTTCCCGCACGGCCTGCAAATCAGGCGGAGAGAGATAGACGCCCACCGATTTCTTGGCTCTGTCGCAGGTGAGCTGAGCCGACTGCTCGCCGATGATTGGGGCGAGGGCGGCCGGGTCGGGGTTGTCCTTGTCGAGAGCCAGAACCACTTTGGCGAATTTGGCAGGGTCGGCCTGCTTGAACTCCGGGTAGTGGTAGCCGTACCATTCGGTGAGGCGTTCAGAGACGAGGTTGGCGACCTTGTCCATGTCGTCGATGGCGGCCACCACCTGCACGAGGACCAGGTCCGGGGAGGCCATGGCCTGCTGGACGCCTGCCTTGGCGCGGAACATGAACTTGGATTGGTCGAAATTGAAAGCCATAAAGAGCACCTATATTACGAGGTAATAGGGGGTTGAAGCTATATAAGATGTATGGCAGAGGGAGTGGCATGCTTCTCTCGGACAAGGACTTGAGGCATGAGATAGCTGCCGGGCGCATCCGCTTCACGCCATTGCTCAAAGTGGGGCAGATTGGAGGCGCCTCGGTCGATTTGACTCTGGACGGAAGGTTCTGGCTGTTCAGGACGGGCTATGCCAATTCTCACAGGCCTGTTGATTTGGACAAAGTGATGTTCACGGATGCAACCGAGGAGATACGCCAGAAATCCATCATCCTCGCGCCCGGCCAAATTGTGCTGGGCATAACAAAGGAGAAAATCCACCTGCCGGCCGACATTATGGGCAGATTAGAGGGCCGCTCACGCTACGCAAGAATGGGACTGGCAGTGCATATCACTTCGGCATTAGTTCAGCCTGGCTCGGACAACCATCAGGTTTTGGAGATTGTCAATTTCGCTCCTTTTCCGGTGAAAATATCTGAAGGGATGAGAATTTCGCAAGTCGTGTTTGAATACATGAAGAGCCCGACAAGCAAGCCGTATGCGAAATACGGGAAAGTGGCGAGAAGGCAGTAATCAACGTTTGATTTTCAAATACGCGGATATCCGTCTGAGAATCTCCTCACGCTGATGCGAATTGAGTGAAACATGAATCTCTCCAGTCTTCTTAAGCCAAGTCAGTAAACCTTCATCTGCCAGTTCGTGGGCTAGTTGTTCAGCTTGGTTTCTGTATTCTTGAGGGAGGGCCGTGCGCACGTGGATTAGTGCGGTGTGTTTGCCGCCCCAGTGATTATGACGAGAGAGCTTGTAAAGGATGTGAGCCTTCAGGAGATCGGGGGAGAGGGTGGATTTTGGAATTGAAACACCATTTAAATAAATTACGATGTAAATCTATTTAAATGTTATTGTCTATATTCCTATATGCTTATAGGGGTATAGAACGATAGAATGATATGGGAATATCAGCTTAGAAAAATATAATGCTATGAAAGTAGAAAGATAAGAGTGTTGGTGATAGAATGAATACAATCGGGTCGCAATCTTTGTTCCTGCAATTCTTCGGCACAAGTCCCCAGTTCCGCATCCTAGATTTTTTGATGGAGAACCGACTCTCGGACTTTACTAAGACAGAGATATCGAAAGGCGCAGAGATTAGCTGGGCTAGTCTGTTCAACCACTGGAATGAGCTGGAAAAGAATAGAATCGTCCAGCCAACGCGTACTGTTGGACGTGCAAAATTATACAGACTCAATGAGAATTCGCAGATTGTGAAGCAACTCAAACAGATTGAGATGAGTCTGATTAAGAATGCTGCTTTGACTGAACGAGAGCAGATGGTCGCCAAGGTAGAGAATCGAAGAAATAAGAAAAATTAGATTACGCTCGCGCCCGCCGCCCGCCGGATTTCATCAAGCAAAAGCAGCTCTTTTTCCGTCAATAGGCCCGGCGAATTCCTCAATCTCTCGGCCTGCTGTTTTGAGATGTGCACATACAAATGCTCGCCGGCCCGAAACGTCTTGCCGCAGTAGGGCTCGTCCATCGAAATGGCGGCCTGCTGCCTCTCGGAAAGCAAATCCAGCTTCTCTTTCTTGTCTTCGATTGATTTCACCACTCCAATCATCTGGCCGGTTGAGTTCATCAATTGAGCGCCGGGGCGCAGGCGGCCCGAGGCAATTTCAACTCCGAAGATGGCGGGCTTGGACAGGCGGAAAAAGCAGTTTGGAAGCACCAGCACTTTGGCTGGAAGAGCCAGCTCGGACAAGGCCGAGCGCTGGTCGCGGTCCTTCTCCTCTTTCACCCAAGCAAGATAATCCTCTAGAATCCTATAAACGATGTTGGACTGGAAAAGATGCACATTGCCGCGCTCAGCTTCTTCAAGCGCCTCTGGCAGCAAAGGCACATTAAACGCCAGCAGCACGCCCAAGTATTTGTCCTCGAGCGAGACGGCGCGGGCCGAGATGACGTCCTTTTTGCCCACCGGCCCCACGCCGATGGAGCGAATCGGGAGGTTGGCGTGCTGCAAAAGGCGCATGAGCGCCTCGGCCGAGCCCAGGGTGTCGGCCTTCACCACCACGCCTGCCAGCTTTTCGTTTGTGATAAGAATTGATTTGACCTGCAGGCTGACGTCCTGCTCCATTTTCGGCGTGAGCTCGGCCGAGATTACCACCTCGATTGGTGAGCCGGCCAGCACGCCCTCCAAATCGGGCGCGTAAATCTTCACGCCTGCCGCGGCGTGCACTTCTTCCACATAGACATATGGCGAGCCGGCTGACGGCGTCTCGCCGGGCCGGGGCGGGCGCAGAAGCCCGCGCACTTTCACCACGCGCGCGCCCGAGGGAGTGCCGAACACCACCAGATCGTTTCGGCGCAGTGTGCCGTCATACACTATGACGTCGATGGTGGTGCCCAAACCCTTCTCCTCTTTCACCTCGATGATGGAGCCGCGGGCAGGGCCGGCTTCCTGCGATTCGAGGCTGGTGGAAAGGTATTTCTGGCTCAGGCCTGCCAGATAGAGCAAAAGTTCTGCCATGCCCTCGCCGGTTTTGGCCGAGCAGGGAACAATGATTAGCTGCTTGGTGAAGTCGCTCACGCGGTCGAAGCGCTCCGACTCCATGCCCATCTCCGAGAGGCGGCCCACGATGGTGTAGAGGCGCTCTTCAAGCAGCTGCTGCACGTCGGGGGATTGGGCGGCAAGCGATTGGGTAAAGGAAGCGGTGGCTTGGGATTTCCATCCCTGCACCAAATCCACCTTGTTCAGCGCGATGATGAAAGGCGTCTTCTGCGAGCGCAGGATTTTGATTGACTCGGTAGTTTGGGGCTGGATGCCCTGCATGATGTCGATAACCAGAATAGCGATGTCGGCAATCGAGCCGCCGCGCTCGCGCATGGAGGTGAAGGCCTCGTGCCCCGGCGTGTCGATGAAGAGGAGACCGGGCACTTTAAGCGAGGCATCTGCCTGCGCGCGCAATGGCCCGCAGGCGTCGAGAATGGATTCGCGGGGAAGGTAAGACGCCCCGATCATTTGCGTGATGCCGCCCGCCTCGCGGGCCGCCACGCCCGTGCCCCTGATGCGGTCAAGAATGGAGGTCTTGCCGTGGTCCACGTGCGCAAGAATACAGACGATAGGGGAGCGCAGCATGGAAAACACCGGCATTAAACAGGGATGATATCTATTCGCAGCCGCTGTTTTTATTGCTGTTGCCAAATTTCAGTCTAGGCCGGTGCGTTATTCCCCGAACGAGCCAAAAACATCAAAAAAGCGCCAAAAGCAGTTGGCTCGAGCCAACTGCGGCGGGTGCTCGAGCACCAATCATCGGCCGGCGAATCGGCCGATGGTGCACCAACCGCGCCCAAGCGCGGTTGATTGCCGCCCGTTCTTTTTTGGTTGTATTTGTCACCACCCTATTTAGTCCTCTTCCTCGTCCTCGTCCCATTGGCATACGTAATCATCACAACGCATGCAGGGAGGCGAGCAATGGCCGTCTCCGATGCATTCCACGCAGATTTTCCCGTCGCCGGTGTTGTAGCAATGATTGGAGAGGCACTGGCCGGGATTGGAGCAGGATGCGCCATTGGGCAACATACTGCCGTTGTATACGGCGTACATGGAAGAGCCGCAGCGGCCCACCAGCGGCTCGAGCCCGACCTGCTGGCGGGCCGGCAGAGTGGAATCCATATTGGAATAGGTCAGATTTATCCACAGCTCATAGACCTGCCCGGATGTGCAGGAACCGCTCAGATTGAGCGATAGATTGGCCCGGCGGCCCCCGCCGATTTCGAGAGGGGTGATGATAGGCGCCTGGCGGCCCTTGCAGACTCCGGGGTCCGAGTAGGGTGCGCCAATTCCGTTGCCGCTCACGTCGACTTGGCTCAGTTTCAGCGGGGAAGAGCCGGAGTTCATCAGCACCAGAGTGAGGATGCCGTCGCTTGAGAGAGTGTGTGTGGGAATGAGGATTGGAGAGGCCTGCGAGCCCCAGTACACGGCCGATGTGGAGGAACGCGCGTCTGTGCTTGAATTGGAAGCGCCGCCCAGAATGACGACGGCGATGATGGCGATGATGAGGACGACGGCAAGCATCACCAGATATTCTGTTGCACCCTGGCCTTTTGAGGGAGGAGAAGAATGCGCGCTGGAAAGAGCGGGCTGGGGCGTGTTGGATGGCGGGAGAGAAGGCGTGCTCCGGTCTGTGAACATTGTACGGGCATGCATGCTCCGCTGTTGGATAGTAAGCCCTTAAAATTCTACCGGTAGCGTCATAAATTTTCGCATCGTCAGAAGCA
>CAYIMK010000061.1:0-5545 GCA_964364595.1 Microcaldota archaeon
TCGCGCATGCCATCTCTGCAATGCCTGCCCCGCGCGCCGCACTTGGCCAATCCCACCGCCACATGCGCGCAAGGCACTCTTAGAAGGGCCACTCCCCTGTTCGGCTCAATCGTAGTGAAAGGATAGTCTGCCACCGGCACGGCGATGCTGGTGAGCATGGAGAAGAGCAGGGATTTGCCCTTGTTTGGCGCGCCGATGATTCCGATGAGCATGTTTGGTATTTAGGTGCGCGAGCCTATTTAACCTCTGTCTTCCTTTTCTTCCTCATGCTCTGGACCCAAACACATGCGCCGGACAACCTCTCTTCCTTTGCCGGAAACAAGGAGGCCGTCTCCCGCGCGAAGCAGTGGGCGCTGGGTTTCTCGCTCAAAAAGAGCGCCAAGCCCCTGCTGCTGCACGGCCCCTCCGGCTGCGGCAAATCGGCGCTGGCGCGCTCGCTCGCGAAGCAGATGAATTGGAACATCATCAATCTGGACCCGCCGGCCCCCGACGAGAAAGAGCGCTGGGAGAGGCAGGCCGCCTCCGCATTTTCCGGCTCCTCTCTTTTCGGCGACTTGTCTCTGGTGCTCGTCGAGGACATCGATTCCTGGGCCGCCGCCAAGGCCCGCTCGGCCATCACTCTTCTCATCAACCATCTCTCCAGCGCGTCCGTTCCAGTCATACTCACCGCCATCGACCCCTACGAGCGCTCCCTCTCGGCGCTGCGCACCCATTGCGAGATGGTGCCTCTCAAGGCCGTCAATTCATCAGACATGGACGGCGTGCTCTCGAACATCGCGGCATCCGAGAAAATCGTCTTGTCTGCCGAGCAGATAAAGACCATCGCATCCAACGCCTCCGGCGACCTGCGCGCGGCAATAAGCGATTTGCAGGCCCACAATCTTCTGGCCGCGCGCGAGCATGACCGCTCCCTTCTCGAGAGAGTGCGCGCGTACATCCGCGCCCCCAACCTCAAGGCCTCGCGCGCCATCGGCCTCACCAACCTCTACGACCGCGACACTCTGAAACTCTACATCTGCGAGAACCTGCCGAACGAAATAGTCGATGCGCACGACCGCGCTGAAGGGTACAACCGCCTCTCGCGCGCCGACGTGTTCGACGGGCGCATCATGCGCCGGCAGTACTGGGGCTATCTGCGCTATTCATCCGATTTGATGGGCTGGGGCGTGGCCTCGGCGCGCCGCCACCCCTCGGCGGCTTTCATCAATTACGCGTTCCCCTCCTACATCCAGAAGATGGGGGCCACCAAATCGCGCCGGAGCCTGCGCAAGCATCTGTCGGCGAAAATATCGGCCCGCACGCACACAACGACGAGGCGCGCAGCCGATTTCATCCCTCTGGTGCAGGCGCAGGCGGTGTCCCTCTCCGCCTCATCTGCCAGCGCACAGGCGCTGTCGGCCTACTACTCGTTCGACGAGGACGAGCTGGCCGGCCTGCTCGAGGCGGCTCCTTCGTCGATGGGGAAGCCCACCAGTCCCGCTCCCGCGGCGAAGACAAAAACGGCCGGCCGCCGAAAATGATTTTATTCTACGTCGTGAAATCGTCGGCGCGCCCGCCTCCCTTTTTCCCCGATGCGCCGTCGTGAATACATTTATATACTTTATCCCCGTGTCCTCGTCGAAAAATGTGGAGGTGTTCCAATGGGCACAAAAGTTGGCAGTGAAAAGACTAAACGCGAAGACGGCTATCTCTACTATATCGGCAAGGATGGCTACGTCTGGGCTGCCCCGATGAAGCACAACAAGAAGGGCAAGAAGAAGAAAGTCGGCGGCGAGAAAATCTCCAAGGAGTCCGGCTACATGTATTACTTGGGCAAGGACGGCTACGTCTACAAGGCCAAGTTGAAAAACGCTTAGTCGGCCTGACAAGCCACCCAAAAATAGTGGCCCGTTAATCCGGGCCACTCCCCCTTCTTTTCATCTTCTTCTTTTTTTCCAAATTTCCGCCCCCAGCATCCCCCATCTCCGGTGCCAGCCCCACATTCTCCGGCGTTTGGCATGCGTTTTATATTCCCTCTCCATCTGCCCTATCCATGTGACCCAATCCGCATGTGATAGGCATCTGGTGCATGGTTCTTCTCCTGGCCGCCAGCGGAGCCTCGCTCTCCAGCAGCGTGTCAATCGGCGCATGGCAGCTGGACTCCGACCTCAACGCCACTGCCGCGCGCGCGGTGCTGGCGCAGCTCACTTTCACGCCGCAGGCCGACGGAGGCGAGAACGCCTGGCTGGTGTCATCGTCCGCCTACCTGCTCTCGGACGGGGCGGGGGGCATAGGCCCCCAAGCAGTGCTGGCTCCGAACTGCGTCGCTCCTGCCCATGCGGACGGCGCCCCGCCACCGACTGCGTCGCCTGTCTGCTCGGCGTCTTCAGACCTCTACTATCGGGTGGGCGAGCGCCTCGTCCATGTGGGGCGCCTGCGCTTCCACCCGAACTCGCTCTTCGATACTTCGTCCGGCCAAACGAACACGTTCAGCTACCCGAACACCGGCCGGTCCAACCAGTCCCTGCATGGCCCGGACGTGCCGCTCACCCTGCCGCAGGAATGGCTGTGGGTGATTGCCGCGGCAATAGTGCTCGTGCTGACGCTGGCGTTTGTTTTGAGAAACAGGGATTAAGAAGATAAAAAACTGAAAAAAGAAAATCAAATCCGGCTCGCCCGGGCGCTTGGCGGCCCTCGAGGGCCGCCGTCTGCGCAGCTGATTTTATTTTTCTCCATTTTTATTTTTTCGGCATGGTCTGCACTGCCTTGACCAGCAGCGCCAGCGTCTTCTCGATATCCTTTGTCGAGCACACGCTCACGTTGGAGTGGATGTAGCGCGTGGGCACTCCGATGGCAATCGAGGGGATGCCGCCGCGCACGCTGTACACCGTGGCCGCGTCCGTCGCGCCGCCCTCGACGACTTCGAGCTGCAGCGGGATGCGGGCTTTGCGCGCCGTCTCCATGAAATGCTCGCGCAGGGTGCGGTCCGCCACGTTGCCGATAGCCGAGGCCTCAACCAACGTAAGCGTGGGCCCCTTGTCCACGCCCACTCCGCTGGTGTCCTCTTCCGATATCTCCGGATGGTCGCCCGCCACGGCCGTGTCTACGGCGATGAAGGCGCGCGGCTGGAGATGGTAGGCCGACATCGCGGCCCCTTTGCCGAACATCGACACTTCCTCCTGCACCGTGCCCACGAGCACTACGTTGGAGTTCTTGAGCGCCTTGGCCGCCTCCAAGAGGAGGTAGCAGCCCACGCGGTCGTCCAGCGCCTTGCCGGTGATGCGCCCGTTGGTCAGCTGGCGCAGGGTGATGTCGAATCCGACCGGCGTGCCGATTCGGATGCCAATCTTCTCGGCTTCCTTGCGGCTTTTCGCGCCCACGTCGATGAACAGGTCTTTCGCTTCAGGCGAGCGGCGCTCGCTGCCTTTCTTTTGCACATGGGGGGGCTTGTGGCCGATGACGCCGTATATCTTGCCGGAAGGCGTTGGAATGACCACGCGCTGGTTAATCAGCGTGCGGTCGTCGATGCCGCCCACTTTTATGAACCGCAAAAATCCCTTGTCCGAGATGAATTTCACCATCAGCCCGATTTCGTCCATGTGCGCCGCGACCATGATGGGGTCGGAGGCCGCCTTGGGGCTCTTGGCCACGACGTTGCCCATGGCGTCCAGCTTGGCCTTGTAGCCGATGCGGGCGAATTCCTCGACCATCACGCCCGCGATTTCGTGCTCTTCGGACGGCACGCCGAAGGCCTCCGTTAGTTTGGATAAGAGCTTGAAGTCCATTCGAACACCTCTATCATGGGTTGGAAAGACGGGGTTTTATTAGGGCGTTGGCCGCCCCGCCGCCCTGCCCCTGCCGCTGGTTCTGATTCGGGGCCGCTCCCAATTCCGGCTGTCTGTTTCCTACGTCTTGCGGCCGTTGCCATGGCCGTTGGCGCCGCTGCCATCGGCGCCATGCCTGTTGCCATTCACGCCGTTGCCGTTGGCGCCATGCCAGTTTGTTCCCGCCTGATTGGCGCCGGCCGGGCCGCTCCCGTCGCCGTTCTTCAGCCGCCTGAGCTCCGCATCCGCCGAAATCGCCTCCCCAAGCGTGTCGGCGAACATGGCCGCCCGCCCGTCTTGCCGCTTGTCCAGCAGCAGCTGGTCCACGTAGCTCCCGCCATACATGAATTCATGCGATTCGTTGGGGGTGCCGATGAGGTAAACGGCCGGGTTCCGGGCATCCTTGAGGTTGATGAGGATGCGGTGGTCCGGCGTGTTGTTGAACCGCAGCCGCTCGATGTCGAACTCCTTGCGGAACTCTTTCGGGCAGTGGGCATTCTCGTGGTTGTAGGTGTTATAGCCGAACGGGCCGTCTTTGCTCTCGATGTCGAAGCGGCCGATTCGCCCGCCGTTGTGGATGTAGAGTTGCGCCAGCTTCGCCACCATCTCGTCGAAGCGCGTGCGGTACTGCTGGTTGTTCGCCTCCTGGCAGTAATCCCTGAACTCGGGGTGCGCCCAGAGCCGGTTGGCCAGTTCTTTCTTGGCCGACGCGATGATTTCCTCCAGCTCTTTGATGCGCTGCTCGCGCGTCTGCTCACCCTTGCGTGGAGGCACGGGCTTGAACTGCCGGCGCAGGCGTTCGGCTTCGCGCTGGCCGGCCAGCTCTTTCTCATACTCTTTGTTCATCTCCCGCTTTTTCTTGTTTTGCAAATGTTCACTCTCCCTATTCTCGTTCAGTCCCAGGCGCTCTTTCAGCGTCCGTATCTGCCCCTGTAGGCCGCCGGCCTGCTGCCCGAGGATGGTTATCCCGGCTTCAAGTTGTTTTTCATGGCTGCCCAGCGCGTCTTCGCGGCGGGTGAACGGCTCCAGTTTCTTCTTCATTTCCTCCAGCTCGCGCATGGCTGTGGACAGAAGGGCGGTCTTCGACACCTGCGCCTCGACGGTACTGGCATAATCGATGCCAGCGCCGACCAGCGCCCACAGCGTCGATATGAATTCAAGCTCCCGTTCGATCTGGCCGCATTTCTGGTCGATTCCGGTTTCCTGCCACTGCTCCTCCAGCTCCGCGCTGACCTCCTCTATCTTCGTCCGGAACGCATTGTCCAGGTCTCCCCGGCGCCGGAGCTTTCGCAGCGCCCTCTCGTTATATACGCCGGTCCGCTTCGCATCCATCACGGCGGCGCGCGTCTCTTCATACGTCTGCTGCACGTCATCTATGTGCCCCAGAACACCAGCCTGCCGTTTCCCCGCTTCCAGCAGCGCGGCCTCCAGTCTTTCCTTTTTCACCCCGCTCAGGAGCTGAATCGCGGCTTGGGCGTCATTTGGCTCAGTTTCCAGCCATGCCGTCGGAACGCCGTGTTTTTTGAGCATGGCCCGCACGTCCTCCACATCAGCCGTTTCTTTCCATATGCAGTCTGCCAGTTGCGCCAGCAGTTCCAGCCCAGTCTGTCCGCCCAGCCCATCCAGCACGCCGGCCGAGTCCTGCTCCTCCATCAGCTTCACGGTCATGGCCTTGGAAACGGCGCTTGCTGCCTTGTTGCATAACTCGCTGACCGCTTCGACGTAAGCATTATCTACATCTG
>CAYIMK010000062.1:0-5536 GCA_964364595.1 Microcaldota archaeon
GCCATCGAGCCGCGCCGCGACCTGCACGAAGCCGCCAAGGAGGATTTCGTCAAGATGTCGCCCTTCAACTACCAAATTCATGTGCTGGGCGTGCTCGACACCGGCTACACCGACGAGCAGGGGCTGCGCGAGGTTATGGCCAAGTGCGGTGACATCGTGCATGCGCAGGAGGCGTTCCGCGAGAAGCAGCTCATAGACCGCTTCATCAAGGAGGTCGTCTCGGGCGGGCTGGCCGTCTACGGCGAGGCGGCCGTGCGCTCGGCCCTGGAGAGCAAGCAGGCCGGCACGCTGCTGATTTCCGAACAGCTGAAGTGGAAGCGCTACCACGTGAGGGTCGGCGGCGCTGACGGCGAGGAGCGCTTCATCAACAAGCGGGCTGAAGAGGACCCGCCAAAAAAAACGGCGGACGAGCAGCAGGTTGCAATTCTCTCCGTCGTTGATTTGGCCGACAATCTTATCGAGCTGGCCGACTCTGTCGGGGCCAAGACGGAGATTATTTCGACAGATACAAGCGAAGGGGCCCAATTTTATCAGAGCTTTTATGGGTTAGGCGCGTTCTTGAGATACAGGTAGGCATCGGATCTCTCTTTTTCACACACGCAGAGTTTCTTTCTTTTCCCGGGGGTTTTCTTTCTCCGCAGAGAAAGAAAAGGCCCTTTTATGGATTGGACGCGTTCTTGCGCTACCGCTAGAAAAATAGAGAAATACAGAAACAAAAAAATCTTTTTTATTGAATCATGTCAGGCGGAGCCGGCAGTAATCCACATCTGACTTCGGCCCTATGATGACTTCCATATACGTCGGGTGGTAGATGAAGTCCTTGTTCTCGGAGCCGGCGTGGACGTGGATGTAGGCCCTCTCGCGCATGGCATAGACGGCCTCGGAGAACGGGACAGAAGTGCTGGAGGTTGTCGGCGTGGAGTTGGACTGGCCGAAGCGGTAAACGCTCGAGAGGCAGCCCGCATCGTCGCAGAAGTAGGCCAGAAGCTCCTTGCTGCTGCCGTTGGTGTAGAAGGGCGAGCTGACGTAGTTCACGCCGCATTGCATGATTTGGCGGCGCACGTCCGCGCTGGGGGCGCCGCGCGCGTCCACCAGGATGCCGTTCTTGGGGTTGTTGTAGAGGTATTTGGAGAAAGTGCCCTCGTCCGCGCTCCCGTTTCCGGATGGGAACAGAAGGACGCCAAGCACCAGCGCGAGGATGACGGCACCGCCGCATAGGGCCGCCTTCTGCTGCAAAGACAGGCCGGACGCAGGTTTTGCGCCATGCCGGTCAGGGCCGGATTTCGAAGGGTTTGGCGCCGGGCTGGTTTCGTGTTTTTTTTCTTCTTTGGCCATGTAAACACCAGCTTTTGGTTTTATTCGGACATGAAAAATAAAAAAAACCTAGTTCAATACATCGCCGATTTCGCAGCGCGCGTAGTAGGCAGCGTCGCCCCACGTGTTCGCCTGCTTCTGGAACACGGTGTCGAAATGGGGCGCGGATGCCGTCTTGTTGTAGTGCAGCACGAAGACCGGCGAATCCACCACCTTGTCGAAGCAGGAGGCGGCTGAGAGGTTGGAGGCGCCGCCCCACGTGCACGTCTTGCCCGCGAAGAGGAAGGTCGAGGCCGTCTTGTTCCAGTGCGACTTCACCTGGGAGGTGATGTTGGCCGCGCAGGCCGACATGGCGTTGAGCGCGTCCTGCGGTGCGCCGGCGGTGTCGATGGCCACATAAGTCATGTTGGCCGCCGGTATGAGGTCGGTGAAATCGGCCAGCGTGGCTGACTGCGCGTTCTGCGTCATCACCACATAAAGACCGACAGAGCCAAGGCCGAGCCCGAAGAGGAGCATGAAAAGCACGGCCGTCCACAGGCCCAGCATGGCGCGGCTGCGGAAGAGGGGCTTGAAGTAGAGCAGCAGCCCGATGAACACCACGAGGATGACGGATGCCAGCGCGAGGTTGGAGAGCAGCAGGATGGCAGGCGGGATGAGGGGCGCCACCTGGTTGCGGGTGACGGAGGACAGCGGCACAAGGGCGGCGGAGAGCGAGAATACGCCGTCCACTGCCGTCTGGCTGAACGCGCGGCCGAAGTTGGACACGGCATCGCCCGAGCCGACTCCGTTCGAGCGCAGCTTGGAGATGTCGCCGATGAGGGCGTTGTAGGCGGCGGTCATGTTGGCGTACTGCGCGGTCGTGAGAGGCGGCGTCAGGGCGGCGTCGAGCGCGAGGCGGCGCGACACCAGCTTCTGGTACGCGCCGATAGCGGCATTGTCTCCTGAGCGGATGCGCCAGGAGGCGGCGATGAGCGCGTCGCCGGCGTGGTTCTGGGCCAGCTTGACCCCGTCATAGGGCTTGCGGCCCGAGTTCACGGCCGACTGAATCGATGGGATGAGGGCGTTGATGCGGCTGAAATCGGAATCCACCGCAGCGAAAGTGCGGGTTGAGATGTGGGCGTCCATCGCGTTCCAGGCCGCCTGGAACGTGGAGAAGGAGGCCGTGAAGTTGGAATCCTTATTGAATGAGGACACGGCGGAGGATTCATCGCGAAGCGACTGGTATTTGGATTTGAACTGGTTCCATTTGGGGCCCCACACCGCCGCCAGAGCGGCCGACCGGGCATAGGCTTCGCGGTCGGCGCTCGAGAGCATGATTTGCTGGGCCGCGATTTCAAGGTTGGGTGCAGACTGGACGCGGGAGGAGAGATTAGTGACCAGGTCGGAGGCGGCGTCCAAACTGGCGAGGTCGAGGTTGGGGGCCGGGCAGATGCCGAGGCAGTCGCGGCACTGGGAGGCGACCGTGAACCGCAGCTTGGTCTGCATGTTGGCCTGGGCGGCCGACTTGAGGCTGGCCAGTTTTATCTTCATCCTGGCGATGGACTCGGCCGCGTTGTCGAGGCTGAGGTCGCTGCTCAGCGAGAGGATGGCCGGCAGCTCGGTGTTGTATGTGCTGATGGAGGCGCTGTAATCCAGGATGAGGGGCGAGATGGACGAGGGGTCGCAGATGTCGAAGCCGTAGAGCATGCAGAACTGCGTGGCGGACTTGGCGCAGCTGGCGCTGTCGGAACAGAGCAGGAAGGTGTGGTGCGCGGCGTCCCCGATGCCGGCGTTCCGCAGGCAGGTCCATTCCAGCCCGTCTGGGTAGGGCTTGCCGCCCGCGGTCTTGAGGTTGCGGCTGGCGTTGAAGGCGCTCAGATGGTCCTGCAGGGCGGCCAGTTCCTGCTCGGACGGCAGGAGGGCGTGCTCGTAATGCGCCCGCAATACGGACGCGATGGTGACCGAGTCGGCCATGGGCGTGTCGCCGGCGGTGAGGATGGAGGGGATGCCGCCGATGGTGTAGAGGGTGTAGTTGACTCCGGGGGGCGAATAGAGCGGGGTAGCCACCACCGAATTGGCCGTCTCGTTTTCATAGAGATGGGCTGACAAGTTGAATTCGGCCCCCACGGCGAGGGCGAACACAAGCAGGAGGATTGCCGTCAGGACTGGTCGCATGGCTGGATTAGGGGCATCAGAGTTTTAAATGATTTGGAAAGGGCTCGCCAGAAAAAAAGAGGATAAAAAAAGAAAGACCCGACGGGAGGGCCTCGGGGCCCTCCCACCGGCGCGCCTCGGGGCGCAATCGACGGCTCTTCGGAGCCGTCGGTGCACCATCGGCCATCGGGCCGATGATTGCGCCTCGGCCGTCTCCGGCTTTTTTATTTTATTTTTCCTCCAAGCTTTCAGCTAAGGGGAGAAAAAACAATTAAAAATAAAAGGGGGACGGGGGGCCTTGGCGGCCCCCCGATAGAGCTTATTCGACGACCCAACTTATTGTGCCGTCAGCGTGGGGATGAAGGAGTTGGGAGCAGTCATCGTGTCTGAGGCCGTAAGGCCGGCCACGACAATCTTGTTGCCCACTACTTTCACAACCACGTTGTCCTTGCTGAAGTCGATGTTGGCATCGCCCTGCGAGGCAGCCTCCTTCGTCACGCTGTTCACGGCCGAACCGCCGACCGTGATCAGGGTGCCGCTGACGCCAGGTGCATCAGAGTCCTTGATGACCATCTTGAGGTCGCCCGTGTAGGGTGTAAGGACGCTGGTGACTGCCGGGTCCGCGACGCCGGTGACTGTGCCCAGTGTGGCTGTGCAAGTGGGTGTGCCGCTTGCTCCTCCAGCTGTGCATGCACCGACGGTCTGGCTGATGGCTTTCACCCGCAGCGAGACGCCGTTGGACAGGGTCTTGGTGTCGCCTTCCTTGGCAATCCACGTCTCCGTGTTCTCCGTTCCGGCCACCGTTGAGGCCGTGGCAAAGGTGAACATGGGCTGGGCGATCTTCTTGGCCACAGAGATGCTCGCATCCGTGAGGCTGACGCCAGAGACCTTCGTGCCGCGCTCAGTGTAGAGCGGCAGCTCGTAGGACGTGGTGGTCGCCAGCAGGTTGTTGGGCGAGGCCAGGTTGATGCCGTTGTAGTATGTAACGGCAGTCGAGCTGTCCGCGCTCTTGAACCTCCAGTCGTTGGACGTGATGTTGTACACCGGGATGCGGACCATGTCGATGTGGTGCGACGTGGTGTTCATCTTGCCCGCGTCTTCCTGCAGCACGAGTTCGCCTATAATATAGGGGGCAGAGGTTGGCTGGATGTTGCTCGCGTAGGAGCTTCCAGTCGTCATGTTGTACTGCAAAGTCGCGTTGCCGACGAAGCCGATGGCGACAAGGCCAGGCGCCGAAGAGTCGTCACCAACAGTGTCGAACTTGACAGCCGAGCTGTTGATGGCCATGAGCACCTTGCCCATGTTGGCGTCCTGAGTCACCGAGGTGCTCGCTACAGGCGCGTCCGCGCCCACTGCGGGCACAACGGCCAGCTTGTAGTACGAGCATCCGGAGGGCTTCCAGAACACGAGCGGAGTCCACATGGTCGCGGACTGGTTCACCGTCGCGTTGACGTTGTAACCGCCGTCCGTGGAGTTGGTCGTGCCGATGGGGTCGACATAGAACTCGCCCACGCGGTCGTCAATGCCGAAGGCCGAGACAGAGCTGCCACCGAAGGCGTTGTCCTTGTCGGACGAAACCTTGATGAAGCTGCCCGTGTAGGAGCCGTTCTTGGTGTTGCAGTCTGCGGACAGGCCCATTGAGAGGGTTGTGCCCGAAGATGAGCGGATATTCAGGCTCGCGCGGTCGGTGTCAGCGAGGTCAAGGCCGTTGTAGGTGAGGCGGTAGACCGGGTTCTTCTTGGGGAACGCGATGTTGTCGCCTGCCTTCATGCGGTTCTCGCCGCCCATGTAGTTCTGCATGTCGTCCACATAGAGGACAATCTCACGCAGGGAGTCCGGGACGACATCGGTTGTGCTGCCGTCGCGGTTCTTCCACAGGAGCGAAACGTAGACGTTCTTCCAGTTGACGTCGTCGCTGGCCGCGTTGTTGTAGCGCTTGCCGTCCTGCAGCGTAATCTCGTCAGTGTAGATGGCGATTTCGGCCCACTTGGCTGAGAGGGTAAGACCGCCGGCTGTCTGGTACACATGGACTTTGATGCTGCTTCCGGTCGAGCTCTGGGTGAACGTGTATGTGTCACCCGGAGTAACC
>CAYIMK010000063.1:0-5489 GCA_964364595.1 Microcaldota archaeon
GCGCGCCGAGCGGCCTCTATGGCCGTGGCTTCCCTATGCCGGTGCCGGCGCAGGAACGGGCGCCGCAGGGAGCGGGGGCGCGGGAGCCGTATCCGGAACGGCTGCATCTGGAGGCGCGGACTCCGGCGGCGTCGTGAATGGTTTGTCATTCAGCGAGTGGAAGGCGCCTGATGGCTCCATCACACTGCAGGTACCGCAGGGCTGGACTGCTGTTGAAAAGCAGGCGGACAAATGCACAGTGAACTGGGCGGCGCGCAATCCGGCCGGCACGAGCTCGGCGTTCATGAACAACCAAATCATGGTGCTCAAGTCCGAGGATGCGCGGCAGATGTACGCCTCCTACGGCATAGCCGCGGCCGCCAGCGCGCCCATATCGGGCTATCTTGGGGCCGAGCAGGCGCTCTCGGGGGTGGTGGCGCCGCTTTCAGGCTCAAGTGATGTCAAGATAGTCTACCGCGACGCGCAGTCGAGTTCCGTCTACTCGCAGGGCGTCTGCATAGCCGGCCTGGCCGCGTGCGATGCGCAGGTTTTCGAAGTCGCTTACACCCACGCGGGGGTGCAGATGAGGGGAATGTACATGGTGCAGTCATTTGACTTCGGCGAGGGCACCACCTGGTGGATAAGCATCTGGGGCTACGAGGCTCCGGCCGCGGAGTGGGGCAGCACGAATGCAGTCCTGCAGAAAACCTTCGCGTCCGTCAGCTACACGCCGGACTGGGCATCGAAATGCGGCACGGCCGCCAGCGCCGCCAACGTGATACGCGAGGTAATCATAGACCGGCAGAATGCGGCAGACCGCTCGGCCCAGGCCTGGGACGCGTACATCCGGGGCGGATGAAGAAGCCCGCTTGCAGGCCATTCCCTATACCTTCTTTAATTTCATCCATGATAAAAAATAAGTCACGGGGTCCGCTTGCCTTCATCGGGCAAGGTCCCCGCAAAATGCATCGGCATTTTGGGGTCGTGGCGTAAGCTTCGGCCACGCTGCCGTATAAACTCGATTTTTGGTGTTCCATGACCGAATTTGGTTGCACGCTACCAGGTCCGCACCAAAGCCCGCGCAATCCTGAATTTTCCACATTATCCGATTTCGTCAAATGAATTTGCCAAAATGATGCCGATTTCGTTCAATCGATTTGACGAAATCAGGTCATTATCCCGTTTTATCCATATCTCGGTCTGAAAACGCCGGGCGTTTTCGTTGTGATGGCGTTTCCCCTGCCGCCCAGCAAAATATTCCTGATTTTATCCAAGCTGGTCCCCCGCAGAAGGCCGCGTGTTTCATCGTTGAAATTGTCCTCCATGATTTGAAGAATGTCGGCCGCGAATTCATCGAGCCCGGACTGCTTGAGGAACTTGCGGACCTTGTCGGCGTCCATCTCCAGCGAGCACAGGCTCACCACATCATAAACGTCTTTCCAGATTTTGGCCCGGTAATGCGCCACCCGGTTGCCGGCCCGGATGTAATCGTTGCGACCCAGAATGGCGCCCAGCTTGTAAACCACCAGCAGTTCCAATTCCGGGATGTAGATGGCGGCTTTCCCCACCTCGTGCTTGACGCTATGCTTGAACGCCCACGCCCAGGGAAGCCGCGCTTTGCGGCCCTCGAACGTGATTACCCGGTCCTGGGAGGCTGCATCGATGATGATTTCCAGCGTCCGGCTTCCGGCCTTGAGTTCCTTGTAAAACTCATAGTCGAAGAGGGACTGATGGCGGGTCTTGAAGCCATGCGAATGGAAGTACGCGAGCAGGGTCGCGTTCTTGGCCGCAGCTCCGGCAAAAACAACATCGATGTCCTTCGAACCTAGGCCCTTGGTGTAGAAATAGACGGCCCAGCCACCCGCGATGACTGGATAGTTGCCGATTTTCTCGTTGTACCATAGGGCGAACTCCTTAAGCTCTTCAAGGCTTGGGTCGGTAATGCTTGCATCGTAGATTTCCTTCATGCAAACTCCCTTTTTACCAGCCATTCGGCCGCATAAGCCTTGTTCGCGCAGTAGAGGTCTATAATGGTTCGAATCTTGCTCGTCATCCGGATGCCTTTTTCCTTGACAAAATCATCGCCATTGAGATCTTCGTCAAATATCTCGATGCGCGTCTTGCCCTCCGGCAGTTCCCGAAGGTCGTTGAGCAGCTTTTTATCCAAGGAATAGGCGTAGATAGCCGGGTCCTGGTAATAATCGCTGTAATGTCTCAGGGCACTGGTCAGGCACAACGCCACCCTGCCCTCGAGCATTTTCATGGCCTCTGCGGGTGGCATTTCCACATTGAAGGTTGCGATCGGCTTGATCTGGCGATAAAGCGGGAAGAGGTTGAATATGGCTCCGGAGGAAATCAATTCGTAATAGCCCTTGCGTTTTCCCACGTATCCAAGCGAAACCATCCATTTGACAATTCGGTTAACCAGACTGAAAGTGACCTTTGCTTTCTCGCTGATTTCGATTTGTTTGAACTTCTTTTCAGTAAGGATAGCCCGCACGGCCTTGTATGCTTCTTTTCTCGTTATTTGCATATTATCACTTTAAAGTGTTATTATCTGTTTAAAGTGATATTTAATACTATCGCTGGAGGAAAACATGCATTTTGATTAACCGGTTAATCAAAATGCTTACATCTTGATTAATCACCTTGTCAAAATGCGGTTATGTCCAGTTTCAACCGCATTGCATTCTCGCCGCTCTTCGACGTGATGTTCAGTCCGGTATATATCCATTCGGGATTAGTGAACATGACTCCCTATGGCGCCGTTCGGATGCCAACTGCCCACGCATCCAGGCTGGTATCTACCGCTTCTCCAATCAGATTGGTCTGAACGCCCATTCGCCCGGTCTTGTCAGCGGCTTTCTCAAAATCCCCAATCACGACTTTCCACCTAAATTCCGAGCGCGTTTTCCATACGGAGAACGCTTCGTCCCTGTACTGCTCAAACGTTTTCCGGTCGCATTCATTGACTTTCATGAAATGTTCAACCACTTTATTGTAGTCCAATTCGCCGCGGTCGGCCAGGATGCCCGCCAGTCCAATGTGCTTGACATGGTGGCACCAATCACATAACGCGATGAATCCATCGAGCCGCTGGATATGGCGCCGGTCATCAAAAGACCAAAGCTCATGGCAGTTCATACGACCTCTGGCGTTGCAGATGCCGCACCGGTATCCATATTCGGAATAAACCTTGCGCCGAAGCACGTCCCACTTCTCTTTCGGAATCTCTTTGCGCAAATTATTGTACCACGTTGCGGATGGAACGAGTTCAATTCTGAGTTTGAGGCCTTCCGGCTTCCTCGCCATGAAATGAAAACCCGGCTTAACCCTATAATCTTTGCTGAGGATTCTCAAATCGTTGAGCAGATGGGAATACGGAAGCTTGAAAACATTCGCCGGGAAGACGTGCGCGACCTCGTGGATTCCAAGATATTCCAGCGCGGTGCGGAATACTTCGCGGAAGGCTGCGTCGTCAATCCGACCGTTGCAGGAAACGAAATGCGCTCCGAAGTCGAGGGCTCATCCTCCAGCAATTACAAGACCTCGGTTAAGCTGGTGGATGGAAAGCTGAGATGCGAGTGCGATTGCCCCTATGATTGGGGCATATGCAAGCACGTCATCGCGCTGCTATTGCACTGGATAAAACGGCGGCAAGACTTTGAGGACATTGGGAAAAAAGCCAACCGCACCGCCAAGATGTCTAAAGCGGAACTGGAGAAAGTCGTGAAAACACTTGCGCAGGAAGAGCCGCAGGTATTCTCCCGCATAATGGATTTGGCATTGCCACAGAAGCTCAAAAAGGAAGCCGGGACACCAAACTTCGTGAAACAGGCTGTTCGCGTGCTTGAGCGGGGCGCGGACTGGTCGGAGATGTCGGCAGCCATCCGGCAACTCCGGGCTTGGCGCGAGCGGATGAAAACCCGGCTGGAAACAAAACAGTTCGATTATGTGGCTGAACAGCTTTTGAGGCTGGCCGACGCCTGCGCCGAGAATTACGGGAATTTCGATGATTCGAGCGGACAGCTAGGCGGATTTGTGGACGAGTGTCTCCAAGAAACAGAAGATATCTGGAAAAAGTTAAGTGGAAAAAAGAAGCTGGAGCTTCTCCTTCTCGCTTGGGAACGCGCCGAGAAAGACAAATACGGGTTCGAGAGCACCTTTGACAGTTTTATCTCACAAACATGTAAATCGAAGGCGGAACTGGACATGTTGAGACGGCCCATCCTTACAAAGCTGCACCAACTTGAAGAAGAAGGCGGGGGAAAGAGCGAGAATTGGCGCGTGCATTATCAGTATGAACGGATTTTTGGTCTTGCTTTAGACCTCGGCTACGTAAACAGGAAGGGTGTCTATCTTCAGGATTGAATAGTTCGGATTTTCAACTGGGCATAACCTTCTTTAACTTCTCCTCGCCAATTTACTCTCAAGGGGTCGTGGCGTAAGCTGGTAGCGCGGCAGGCTCCAGGTCGGTCCCTTCGCAAGAAGAAGACCAAAAAGAAACCTGCATGTTAGGGTTCAAATCCCTACGATCCCACTCCCATATCCCCTTTTCTTTTAGAAAAAGAAAAGGGGCTGAGGGTTTCACCCCCAAAAGAAAAAGGGAGAGGGGATGCTTCCGGGGGTAGCGGGGAGAACCGTAGGATCTCCCCAAGACGCCCTTCAAATCCCTGCGTTCCCACAGAGGCTTTTTGCGCTCGCAATCATCGGCCCGCGGGCCGATGGTGCCCCAACGGCTCCCAAGAGCCGTTGCGGGAGGCGCAAAAACCCTGGAAAAACTAATTATCCTCGGAGTTCCCGAATTATACCCTGGACTATCTCTTGCCCGTGCCGGATGCGGCCGAGCGGGCCAAGTTCTTTATCTTTTGGGTGCCAAATCGTTCCGTCGATGATGATTCTCTTTTAGGTTTGCAAAAGCGCGTCATGCGCCATGTTGAAGACCTGGAGCTCTGAGACAGCTTTTCTTTTTCTTAGCGAAGAAAAAGAAAACCTGGGAAAAGAAAAAGAACGAATGACTGAGGGAAAGAAAACCTGGGAAAAGAAAAGAAAGAGGACGCCGTTCCACCGTTCGCGCTACCGTCGCCAACGGCGGGTTTTTTATTTCATTCCGGCCCTAGATTTGCGTGGCGACCAAAATACGCCGAAAAAAGACCGGCTTCGGCGCAGGGAAAAAGGGGAAAAATGCGGGGGCCTACGCGAGTTCAGGGGCCAGAAAATCCAAATCCGGCGCCCACCCATCCAAATCAGCCCTCAAGCCGAAGTCCGCCCTCCTCTCAAAAATCACAGCGCTCCCCTCGCTCCGCCTCTCCCACTCGTTCGGCAATCCGTTTGCAGTTCCCTGGCCTTCTTCCGCCCTCTCCCCCCAAGCGGCGCAGCGCATCGTTTCCTTGAGCCGAATCCAGCACCGCCTGTGGGGAGTGACGGTTGCGCTGGCGCTGTTGCTCTGGCCCATGGATTTGAATTTCTTCCGCCATGAACGGCGCGATCCCGGCCGTATAGGCGGCGGA
>CAYIMK010000064.1:0-5447 GCA_964364595.1 Microcaldota archaeon
AGGGTTTGAGGGTGCGGATTGCGGCCAGCAGCATGCCAAATCGGTTGGCGTCGTTTGCACGCACATAAAGCTGCTTGGTGAGTTTCACGGTGAGTTGCTCCTCGGAAACTTTGATTGTGTGCGGGCTTTTCATGTATTTGTGAGCCATGTTCGAGATGGCGCCCGGTATGGTGGCCGAAAAGAGAATAGTCTGCCGCTCGCGAGGTGTTTGCTCGATTATGCTGACAACGTCGCGGATGAAACCCATGTCAAGCATGCGGTCTGCCTCGTCGAGCACCACAACGCGCACCTTATCCAGTTTCAGGCTGCCCTGGCGCAAATGGTCGAGCGTGCGGCCCGGCGTGCCGACCAGAATATCAAGAGGAGATTGGAAAGCGCGCAGCTGCTTGCGCATTTCCTGCCCGCCATAGACCGGCACGACGCGCGCGCCTGTGCGCCCGGCCATGCTTTGAAGCGACTGGTGCACCTGCACCGCCAGCTCGCGGGTGGGAACAAGGATGAGAGCGGATGGAGTTGCGACTCCATAATTTGAGGGGCGCTGAGCAACAGGGCCGCGGGAATTGTATCGGGAACCCGAGCGGCTGACGTGCGGGGCCAGCGGACCACTGGCCGGATGAGTGTTGGAATGCTGCGCGGGCGGATTATGGCCGGCTGGATGCTGTGCTGCCGAGTGATGGGCTGGCTGATGGCTTGTCTTCGACGAGCGCAGCCATGCCTCCAAAATCGGCAGGCCGAAGGCGGCCGTCTTGCCGGTGCCCGTCTGGGCCTGGCCGATGATGTCATGGCCCTTGAGCAGCAGCGGAATTGCCTGCTCCTGAATGGGAGTAGGGACGGCGAAGCCCATGGCCGTCAGCGATTCCAATAGGGGCTTGGACAAGCCCATTTCGTTGAATTTCATCTGGTTCACTCTCGTTAATTTAGGTCTTCGAACCAAAGAAACCTTCGTGTAAGGAAGGAAAATGGCACGAGCCAAATTGTTCCACGGCCACGCTCATTCGAATATATTTGCGATGAGCAAACAGGTGGCAGGCAATTGACGCGGACACCGGCATTAGCAGAGGATAGATAGGATTAGGCCGGTCAGGGTACTTAAACCCCCATCCTTGGCCGAATCTTAGGCCGGTGAGTTATTCCTCGAACAAGCCAAAAACATCAAAAAGCGCCAAAAGCAGTTGGCTCGAGCCAACTGCGGCGGGTGCTCGAGCACCAATCATCGGCCGGCGAATCGGCCGATGGTGCACCAACCGCGCCCAAGCGCGGTTGATTGCCGCCCGTTCTTTTTTGGTTGTATTTGTCACCACCCTACGAATCTGATGGTTTTGCCTAGAAAAAGCGCCTCACCGCCCGGTGCAGGTGCGACACTATGGCGAGCAGGTGCACCGAGCCCAGAAGCGCCACGGGCAGCAGAAGGATGAGCAGCGGCGGCTGGCGCAAAAAGATGGAGGCCATTCCGGCGGCCGCGGCCATGAACACGAAGAACACCAAACCGGCCAGGTGCGTGGTCATCTCCAGCACCGTGCGGCCCGAATTGCGCAGCATGCGGATGTAGATGCGGAAAGTGGATGACGCGTTCACCATGGCGAGCGTGGCGGTGATGAAAAAGCCAAGGAAAATCAGCACATATGCGCTGGACATTGGGGCACTCGGCGCGGCAAGGGCGGGCGCGAACAGCCAGAGGGCCAGCAGGAGCGCGGCGGCGGCCACCATGAAGATGAATGTGTTCTTGAGCGTGAGCTCGAGGCGGTCGTGCGATGAGATGGCCAGATGGCGGCCGATGGAGGGCAGGCGGTGGATGATGCGCTCGTAGCGCGAGTTCTCCTCAACAACCCGCTGAACGCCGATGGATGTCGAGCGCAGCATGGACATGTTGCGGCTCACCAAATCCGGAGTCAGGTCCTTGCCCATGTTGTACACCACGCCCTCGCGCCCCACGAGGAACACCGAGAGGATGGAAGTGATGATGATGACCAGGGCCAAAAGGCCCATCAGGCCGGCCGGCAGCAAGCCCTGGCCGACGGCGAACGAGCCGATGAGGAGCGAGAGCTCGCCAAGAGGCAGAAGGGCGGACGCAGCGAACGCCGCAGAGTGGCCCGAGAAGCCGATGAGATAGGAGGCGGTGGCCGAGGCGATGAGCTTGCCAACCACCGCAACCAGCAGGATGCCGACGAGTCGCGGCCTCGCGGGGGCCGCGGCGGCCGGGTCCACCATCATGCCGATGGAGAAGAAGAAGAACGAGGCGAAGAGGGCGTTGAACGGGCGTATCATCTCGTCGATGCGCCGCGCCTGTGGTGTGGCGGCCGCCACCGAGCCGGCCAAAAACGAGCCGACCGAGAAGCCGAGGCCGATGGCCGCGCACAGGTAGCTTATCATCAGCACCACGCCGACCACGAAAAGCACCAGCAACTCGTCCGATTTGTCTACCTGGGCCAGCAGCCGTTTCATGACTTCGGACAGGATTGCGTAAGCAAGCGCGAAGACCACCACCACTTTGAGAAGAGCCATCGCCACTTCGTACTGGTTGCCAAGCCCCGTGCTGGCCATGATGCCCAATAGGGCCACGGCCACCAAATCCTCGATGATGAGCACGGCCACGATGAAGGTGGATTCGGGCCTGCGCAGCTTGTCGTGGCCCTCGAGAATCTTGATGATGATTGGAGTGGAGGAGAAGGAGAGGATGAAGCCCAACAGAACGGCCGCGGGCTGGCCAAGGCCCATGAAGGAGGCGATGATATAGCCGGCCAGATAGGTGAGCCCGAGCTTGATGAGGGCTGCCAGAAAGGTGGTGAACCCCATGCGCACCAGTTTGAGGACCGAGAATTCGAGACCTATGCCGAACAGGATGAGGACCGAGCCCAAAAGGGCGAAGAACGACACGGTGGCCGGCTCATCCACCACCAGAATGCCAAAATCGAGCGGGCCGATTTGCACGCCGCGCAGGGGGGAGGCCGGGCCCATCATGGCGCCGGCCAAGAGCACGCCCAGCACCATGGGTAGGCGGACGCGCTCCATGAGGAGCGAGAAGAGCATGATGATGATGACTGATAGACCTATGATGAGCCCGGGTTCCAAACTGATCGCCGCGTGAAGAAAGAGGTGGAGGAATAAAAAGCTGGGGGGTGGCAAGCTTGTTGATTGACATGGCCCGCACGCTTTCGAATTGGGAATATCGCCAGTTGGTGAGCGAAGGCCAGCATCTTATGGGCAAGCACCTTGACAAGGTGTTTGAGATAAGGCCGGATTTGTTCCGCCTTGATTTCTCCACCAACGAGTCGCTCATGCTCCATTTGGGCGTCTGCTTTTACCTCACGCGCGACCCGCCGGCTGCGCCGATGAACCCGACCGCCATGGCAATGACGATTAGAAAATACGCCGGAGGCAAGCGGCTGGCCTCGTTCGAGCAGTACAAAAGCGACCGCATCTACATAATTACGCTCGGCTCGGGCCATCGTCTGCTGGTGGAGCAGTTTGTCAACGGCAATCTATTTCTCTTGGATGAAAACAACAAAATCATCAGGCCTTACCATTTCAAGCCCGACAGCAAGCACACGTTCATGGTTGGCGGCAAATACGAATACCCGCCATCTGCTTCATTTAATTTCCCGCCGACAGTAGAGGACTGGAAAGAGCAGGCAAAAGACAGGGGGGCGGCCACTTTGCCCATCTTTTTGTCCAAATGGCCGATTGGCAAGCGCTACACCGACGAGCTGCTGGCTCGTTTGGAAATGACTGGAAAGAAAGTGGGTGAAGTAAGCGAGGCGGAGGCGGAAAAACTCCTGCAAGCCATTGCCGCAACGCTCGCCAACCCGCAGCCCAGAGTTTATGAGAGAAAAAAAGAAAACAAACCAGCAGATGCAACAATCCCCGCGCCCGCGGTTGTTCACGAACTCTCCCTCGTGCCTTTGTCTGAATATGAAAATCCCGCCTCCGGCTTCTCCGTTCACCCCTTTTCCTCTTTTTCGCAGGCGGTTGAATACTTTTTTGCGCATTACAAAGAAGAAGCCAAGGATGCCGAGCCGCCGCAGCTCAAGGGCCTGCGCCACCGGCTGAAGAAGCAGGAGGCGGCCTTGCAAAAATTGGAGCTGGAAATAGTTGAGAAGGCGGCCGAAACGCAGCAGCTCGAAACTTATCTTGTTCATCTTGAAGCGCGGCGGTTCGAATTGCTGGCCGGAGCAAAACCGAAAGAGGGGATGGAGGAGATAGACAAGGACAGGAAGAAATGGAAGATAAAACTTAATGAAAAATAAAAATAAGCGGCTAGCCTGCCTCTACTTCATCCATTCTTCGGCCGCAAGCTTGATGTCTTCCTGCACCACGGTCTTTCTTCCGGCGTGCTTGGCGAACTTGTTTGCATTTTCCGAAATTTCAAGACCGATTTTCTCGAGCACTGCAGCCAGCTCCAATGACGCGTCATCTGCCACGCGGTCGCCGCCGCCTTTCCTAATAAGCCGCTCCACGGGCGCTTTCGGCAAAATCAAGATATCACCGAATTTATTATGCCAAAAGGGGGTTTATTAGGGTTTGGATTCAAGAAAAGAGCCATTTCAATTCCCCTAGCCCCGATAATCTTGCTGGCGGTGCTGGCCCCCATCCTCTTGCGCGAGCGCTTGGGCCGCCTCGCGCCATGGAAGGCCATGGGGGCCGGCCGCCAGCGTGCCGTCCCTCATGCTGCTGGCCATGGCTTCCACCATGGCTGGCGCGCTCACCGTCATCGGAGCGGCCAGCAGCATCATTAGCATTTCAGTGGCCGCGAAAAAGCGCGAGGAGCTGCCGGTGGGGGAATTCATGCTGATGGGGTTTGCCATCACGGTTTTGACCACTGCGCTCACGCTGGGGTGGATGGCGCGGCTACAGGCGGCCGGGGCCGGATAAAAAAGAGGAAAAACTAGACCTGCCAAAAAGAAAGAACTAGACCTGCCGCACTTCACGCCATCGGGCGCTTATTCGTAAACCTCGTCGTGGTGCGAGAAGCGCAACAGCCGGACGACGGATGGCTCCACTATCTCGTAAATCAGCACAAAGGAGCCGACATGCACACGCCTGGTGCCGTGCAGCACATTGCCCAACGGCTTGTAGTGGTGCGGGTTCTCCAGGATTTCGGATATCTTGTTTCTGAGGGCGTGCCTAGCCGGCGGTTTTTGCGCGTCAGCTTGTAAATCTGGTCCTCGCATCTGGGCCGAACGTCGAGCGTGTAAGGGATGCCATCACCCGAGCAGGCCCTTGAGGCTCATCCGCTTTCCGGACCGGCCCCTCTCTTTGAGGACTTCCTGGACGAATTCCTTGCGCATTGGCCGCTCGTCGACCGGGTGCCAGTCGTTCTGGTCCATCCAGGCCAAATCAGAGGGGGTGAAGGGCTCCTTGTCGACATATTTGCGCAGCAGGTCCAGCTTGCGCATCTCGTAGAGCTTCTGAACAATCGCCTTCTTGGCCACCTCGCTCCAGCGCACCTC
>CAYIMK010000065.1:0-5442 GCA_964364595.1 Microcaldota archaeon
GGCGGTTGAGATGCGCGTCGCCGTTGCTCTCGCCAGTGCGGTGGTGGCGGTAATCGGCATTTGGGGCGAGTTTTTCGGCCCAGTCCATGATGTCGGAGATGAGGCCGCTTTCCTCATCATTCACATAGACGGCGGCCGTGATGTGCATGGCCGAGACAAGGCAGAAGCCCTCCCGAATTTTCGCGCCCTCCACTATTTTCTCCACCTGTCCGGTTATCGGCACGATTTCTTTTTTCTTTTTGGTGTTGAACCAGAGATATTCGGTGCGGGATTTCATTCAATGCCCCCATCAGCCCGGATAGTCTGACACGAAATCTGCCTGCAAATCCAGCCAGG
Organism: Microcaldota archaeon; assembly: GCA_964364595.1. Classification (GTDB taxonomy): domain Archaea; phylum Micrarchaeota; class Micrarchaeia; order Anstonellales; family Anstonellaceae; genus CAIXYX01. The sequence goes on from CAYIMK010000065.1 coordinate 337, forward strand.
TCTTCGGATTTTTCGCCTCATCGAGCGCTTTGCGGCAGCGGGCGGCATCTTCTTTGAGGCCGAGCGAGTCGAAGAGCGAGGCCGCTTCCTCAAATGCTCCGCCGTTTTCATATGCTTTGGCCGCTTTGTCATTCATGCCTATTTTTTTGTAAACTTCGGCCGCCTTGACGAAAAGCTTCTTTCCCTCGAGGCGCAAGGCCTTTTGCAGCAATGCATCGCGCTCGGCTTGTGGGTCGGCTGAGCGGGGGGCTTGCCCGGCTGATTCGGCTTGCGACGAAGCTGGAACGTCCATAAGATTGGCTTCTCCATGCTTTCTTATATGGTTTTGGCTTCATAGCCAGCAAGCAATGTGCGGGGTTTGTATTATGGTTCGCATTGAACGGGATTTCTTGGGCGAAGTCGAGGTGCCGGACGACGTTTATTGGGGAGTGTTCACCGAGCGCGCGCTGGCCAACTTCCAGCTCACCGGCCAGAAAGCCCGGCCAGTGTTCATCCGCTCCTTAGGCCACATCAAGCTGGCGGCCGCGCAGGTGCATCTCGAATTGGGGCAAATGCCGGGGGACAAATGCACGGCCATTGAGCAGGCGGCGCGCGAAGTGGCGGAAGGAAAGCTGGACGGCGAATTCCCGCTCGACGTTATTCAGGCCGGCGCCGGCACGCCGTTCAACATGAATGCGAACGAGGTGGTGGCCAACCGGGCGCTTGAGCTCATGGGCCATAAGCGCGGGGATTACGAGTTCATCCACCCCAACAACCATGTCAACAAGAGCCAGTCATCCAATGACGTCATCCCGACCGCGATTCGCCTCGCGGCGCTATTCGAGCATCCTCGCCTCGAAACTGCAGTGGCGGGACTGGAGGCGTCGTGGCAGCGCAAGGCCCTGCAATATGGCTCCGTCATCCAGACCGGGCGCACGCATCTGCAGGACGCGGTGCCCATCACCCTCAAACAGGTGTTCAGCGCCTATGCCCGCTCCATCTACCATGACAGGCATGAGCTGGCTTTCAACACCGCCCGCCTTGGCGGGCTTGGCATAGGCGGCACGGCCGTCGGCACCGGCATAAACACGCGCCCGGAATTCCGCAAGATGATGGTGGAACAGCTGAAAAAGAATACTGGACTTGACCTTCATCCGAGCGTGTCGCCAGTCGAGCTCACGTCCAACATGAACGCCTTTTTGGGCTATGCGTCGGCGCTGGGGCAATTGGCCACAACGCTGCACCGCATCTCCAATGACCTCAAGCTGCTGGCTTCAGGCCCCCGCGCCGGCATGGGCGAGATCAGGCTGCCGGAAGTGGAGCCCGGCTCCTCAATCATGCCGGCCAAAATCAACCCCTCCATTCCGGAGGCTGCCGAGATGGCAGCTTTGCAGGTCGGGGCGCACGTGTGGGCGGTGGAAGCCGGATGCAGAGGGGGGCAATTGCAGCTCAACGTGCTCACGCCGCTGATTGCGCACAACATTCTGGCCGCGCAGGATTTGATGGCCCGCACCTGCGACATGATGCGCACGCTTTGCGTGGACGGCATCCGGGTGGATGAGACGAGGATGCAGCAGCATCTGATGTCCGGCCTTATGGTGGCCACCGCTCTGACGCCGAAACTGGGCTACACGCAGGTGTCGGATTTGATTAAGGAGGCAGACAAGCGCGGCGTGTCGATTCAGACCGTGATATTGGAGAAAGGCATTATGGGGAAGGAGGAATTGGACAGGCTGCTGGACCCGGCTAAATTGACCGGGCCGAACGAGAAATAGAGAAAAAGAAGATCTGCAGTCTAGCTTCGCACCAAACCCTCTTTTTTCGCCTGCGCCGCCACCGCAGCGGCCACCGTGCGCGCCTAGCAGGCCCGAGCGAGAGATAAAGCTCTTTCAAGCGCCCAAAACCGCTTTCGCCAGCACATCGAACCCCAGCAGCAGCGGCAGCGAAAGCAGGGTGGAGAGCAGGATGGCCTCGGCTGCCAGGGCATGGTCGAGCTTGAGCCGGCGCGCCAGCACGTAATTGGCCACCCCGACCGGCATCAGGGCCTCCAGCAGCGTGAGCTGCGCGAGCGGGCCGGCCGGGTGCAGCGCCCACAGGGCCAGAATGGCCAGCGCCGGCAGCACAAGAAGCTTGGCCGCGCTCAGGCAGATGGAGCCGGCCAGATGCTGGCCGAGGCGGTGGGTGGCGAAGAACAGACCCATGGAGAAAAGGGAGAGGATGATGGAGAGGCTGCCTAGGCTGTCGAGCGCATAGGAGACGGGCCCGGGCAGGGGCAGGCCGATGAACGACCAGGCCAGGCCGGCCAGGGTGCTGAGCACCAGGGGATTGTGCAGGCCGTCCGTCCAGGAAGCGCCGGCTTTAGGGCCTTTTTGCATGTGTGCAATCAGCCACAGGCCGGCTGCAAACACCACGAGGCTATGCACCGCGATGAGCAGGCCAGCCGGCGCGAGGGCATCGGAACCCCATTTCATCTGGATGACGGGCAGGCCCATGAATCCGATGTTGCCAAAGCCGGCGCCTAGGATGAGCAGGGCCGCGTGCTTGGAGGAGAGCCAGCCTAGCTTGAAGGCCAGAAAGGGCAGCAGCACCATAATGCCCACCGCCAGGGCGTTGGAGAAGACGAAGGGCAGCATATCGGCTCCCAGATGGGCGGCGGCTATTTTGGAGAAAAGGAGGGCCGGCAAGCCGATGAGATAGACCAAATCGTTGATGACTTTCTCGCTGTGCTCATCCACCAGCTTGAGCTTGCAGGCCAGCCATCCGGCTGCCATGAGCGCCAGGAGGTTGAGCAGGATGTCAAGCATGGTAAATCCTCAAATCAATCAGGCTCTCGCCAATCCCTCTTTTTTCGCTTGTTCAGCCACCGCCTTGGCCACCGCATTATGTACGCGCATATCCAGCGGGTCGGGCACGATTCGCTCTGCTGTCAATCCATCCTCTTGTGCCGTGCGGGCAATGGCTTCGGCGGCCGCGATTTTCATTCCGTGGCTCACGCGCGTTGCGCCAGAATCGAGCAGGCCGCGGAAAAGGCCGGGGAAGGCAAGCAGGTTGTTGATTTGGTTGGGGGTGTCTGAACGGCCCGAACCATAAATTGATGCGCCGCCCGCCAGCGCTTCCTCTTGGCTGATTTCTGGAATCGGGTTGGCCATGGCAAATACGATGGGATTTTTGGCCATGGAGCGCACATGCTCGGGCGTGAGGATGCCGGGCGCGGAGGCGCCGATGAACACGTCGGCGCCAGACAAGAGGGAAAGGAGGGGCTGGCTGGACGAGTCGGGGTTGAACGCTGCCAGCTCTTTTTTGAATTCGTCCAGGTCGGAGCGGGAATGATGAAGCGAGCCCTTGGAATCGGCCACCACAACGTTGGTGAAGCCGTAGGCGTGAAGAAGAAGGGCGATTGCGTGGCCGGCCGCGCCGGCCCCGTTGACTATGACGCGGATTTCGGATTTGTTGGATTGGCCGGCAGCTTGGCCGGATTTGTTGTCTCTGCCCGTCACTTTCAGGGCATTAATCAGCCCTGCCAGCGCAACGATGGCGGTGCCGTGCTGGTCGTCATGGAAAACGGGAATGCCCACCTTTTCCTGCAATTTTTTCTCGATGCGGAAGCATTTTGGCGAGGAGATGTCTTCGAGCAGGAGCGCGCCAAACGAGGGAGCGAGCGCAGCCGCCATGCGCACGAATGCATCCTCGTCTTTCTCGTCCAGACACAGAGGGATGGCGTCCACTCCGCCAAAGGCGTTCATCAACAGCGCTTTGCCCTCCATCACGGGCAGGGCGGCGAGCGGGCCGATGTCGCCCAAACCCAAGACACGCGTGCCGTCGGTAATAATTGCCGCGCGGTTGGCTTTTCCGCACAGGGCGAAGGCCTCTTGGGGGTCTTTTTGGATTAGCCGGCAGGGGGCCGCCACGCCAGGCGTGTAAGCCAGCGCAAGGTCGAGGCGCGTTTTGAGCGGGAAGAGGGGCACGACTTTCGTCTTGCCGGGGAAGCGGCGGTGAAGCTCGACCGACTGGATGCCGAGGTCTGATGATGAAGGAGCGGTTTGAGCGGGTGAAGGAGCGGTTTGAGCGGGTTTGTTGTTTTGGCCTGATATCATAACGCATGATTTGTGATGAATGCTTTTATAGATGCCATAAAAGCGCGAAAAATGATTGGAAGGCGGGAGATGCCGGGGACGTCTGGTTTGCGCCGCCCATGCTCAGCTTTTTATCCCTAGCCCTGATCATCAGTCGTTGTGAGAGGATGGCCGACCTGACTTATCCGATGGCGCTGCAAACCAGTCTGGACAGCCTGCACACCGCAGTGGTGTCGGTCGAGACCTACCTGCGCGCATGGGAGTGGGACGGGCGGCTGGCGAAGAGCGAGAACCGCCTGAAGGATTTACCTGCCGGCACTCCGGTCGAAATTTTGCGCAAGGCCGACCGCAACTTCAGCCGCCTCTTTTATTCTATGGAGAGCTATACTTTTTTCCTTCAGGACGCGGTGAACGAGCTGGAGAAGTCGCCTCTGGGCAAAGCGGAGAAACAGAAGGCCTATGCTTCGCTTTATGAGACCGCCAAGCGCCTGCAGAACACCATCAGTGAAATCCGGGACGGAGCGGGGGCGGAGGGCGGGCAGCAGGAGCGCCATGCCGGCTTCTTCACTCATCTGGACTGGACTCTTTCGCAGGAATTGACAGCGCCCGCCCAGCGCAAGTACCCGGGGCAATACACGCTGTTCAGCCCGCAGCCGCCCGCGATGCACAAATTTTCGCATTTTGTTTCATCATAAAGTTTTTTCAGCAAGCCCAAAATTAATTCTTCTGTTTTCAACTGCAATGACGCCGCGACATCCTTGTGGAACTGCGTTACTTCTTCGCTCGGCTTCCTTGTCTTCTGCCCGAACTCATCCTCAAGTTTTTTCGATGGCATTCTTTTCCTGTGCATATAATCAAAATAAGTCATGTCAAGCGCAAAGCTTACATCGGAATATGTTTTCACAATCTTGTCTAACTTTTCTTTGTAAGTCGGTTTCCCGTATGGCGCCAGCCCCATTACCTTGTATTCGGAATTATTCACGCTGAATCCTAGATAAGCGGTGAATGCGCTGTAAAGCAGACCGATTGAATGAGGAAAATTTATTTCCTTTAT
>CAYIMK010000066.1:0-5439 GCA_964364595.1 Microcaldota archaeon
GATTTGCTCAAACTGCCCATCAACGACAGCATATCGATTACGCTCGATGCGCGTGTGCTTTCCAGCACCACCACGCTTGTGCTGGGCGCAAAAATTCGGCGCGACCGCTTCATTCTCAATGGCAAAGATGGGCCCGATGCCCACATCGCGGAAGCCTTCATGCTGATAAGAAAAAGGATTGGCAGCAGATATCCGCTCATAAAAAAACCGGTTCTGCTTATCTCGGATAATAATTTCCCGACCTCGGCCGGCATCGCCTCATCTGCAAGCGGGTTCGCGGCATTGGCAGAGGCGGCTGCGGGTGGATTAGGCATCAAAGACAGGCGCGAAATCTCCATTCTCGCCCGCCTTGGCTCTGGTTCCGCTTCGCGCTCGGTCTTCGGCGGCTATGTCCGCTGGAAGATGGGCAAAAGAAAAGACGGAGAGGACTCATTCGCCGTCCAGCTTTCCCCCCGCTCCCGCTGGCCGGAACTTGTGGATGTCATCGCCATCAGCGACGTGGAGAGAAAGAAAGTCAGCTCGAAAGCCGGCATGGAGCGCACGCTCAAGACGTCGGAGCTGTGCCACTGCCGCCAGGAGCATGTGCACGCGGCTGTCGATGGGGTGGCGCGCGCCATCCGTCGCAAGGATTTCAAGGGCCTGGCGTATCTCACCATTCGCGATTCCAACGCCATGCACGCCACCATGCTGGACTCCTGGCCGCCCATAATTTACATGAATGACGTGTCCCGCTCGGTGGTCGAAGCCGTCCACCAATACAATGAGAAGGCCGGCTCGCTCAAGGCGGCGTATACGTTTGATGCCGGCCCCAACGCGCACGTCATCACCACAAGAAAAGAGGCGGGCAAAATCACCCGCATGCTGAAAAGGGTGGAGGGCGTGCAGAGGGTCATTGTTTCCGGGGTGGGAGAGGGCTCGAAAATAATCCCGACTCCCAAAAAGACCAGACAGCTCGTCGCGCGGATTTTACGAAAATGAGCGCGTTCCCGGTCCGGCTCCGCATTTCACGAAATTGAAAGAGTTCCTTTCTCGCCGTCCACTTCCACTTTTTGTCCGTCTTTCAAAAAAGTGAAGGGGTCTTTTTCCAGCTTGTCTATCATCGGGATTTTGGAGATGATGGCCCCCACCGCGATGATTGGCTCGGCCTCCAGATTAATCATGGCCGCCGGCGCTTTGTTGTTTTTGGCGAGCTGCAGGATAACGTAAGAGCCAACGGTGGAGCCCTTGCCTTGCGGGAACACCAGCACCTTGCCGGCAATATTCTTGCCCTCGAGCGCGTGCTTGGGCGCGACGCAGACGCCGCTTTTCGGGTCGATGTCGCCCAGAAAAGAGATGGCGTCTTTGCAAAGCAGGACTTCGCCTGACGCAATGCCGCGCGCAATGGAACGCCCGTGAAATGTGGTCATGGTCATCCTATCACCTTTCATCCGCCCTTCATTATACAACGATGATGTCCTCGATGTCGCCGAACACGACCTTCTGCCCCTGCAGGCTGGAGAGGTATTTGGCGGCCTTGCCCGAATTGCAGGCAGTTGTGGCGAAACCCATTTCCTTGAGCGGGCAGACCACCATGCAGGTGTCGGCCACCACCAGTCCGCCGGCCTGCTCGATTGCGCTGACATAACCCAAGCGGGCGGCCTTGTCCTTGGTTTCTTTGGCTGTGCAAACCCACAGCTTGTTGGAGATAGTGCGGCCAGCCACCCGCTCAGCTACCTCTTTTATCTCGTCCAGAGATGCGTGCGGGCAGCCGATGGCTATGAGTTGTGGGGGAGAGCCGGATGAATTGAGCGACTTTTTCGTGGCGGCAAGGTCTTCAGATATGAAAACGACTTTTTCCGAATCATCTGACACGTTGAATTCGGGCGTGATGCCCTCCGCGTTGAACAGGGCCACCGAGCCGGAGGCCGCCATTGCGGCCCCCAAGGCCTTGAGCTTGTCCTCCAATTGGCCTGACACCGATTTCGAAATTCCGGTGAATGCCGGATTTCTATTTTTGGCCAGAGGGCCGGCCCACGCGCCCAACGCGCCGAAGTCGGCATTGGATTTTAGAGGCGTGCGAACGTCAACAAGCAGTTTGCATCGCCGTTTCTCATCCAAATGATAACCATAATTCGGAGTAAAACCGCAGATGGCGGCGGCAAGGGCGGACGGGCCGCCCTCCCTGTTGGTGCGCGCGCCCAGCACGGAATTGCAGAATGAAACGGCAGAACTCTCGGCCCATGCCACGTGCTCGCCCACTTTGGGGCGGATGCCGATGTAATAGGGGGTGCAGGTGCAGCTCATGGTTATGCCCATGGAGGCGAAGGCGTCAAGCACGAGAATCTGCCTTTTCGCGAAATCGGCCGGCACGCCCATCTTCTGCCATTGCGCGCGGTCCATGCCGGCCGGATTTAGGAAGGTTGGGATGCGCACTTTGGCGCCTTTTTTCACCAGGTCGGACAAATATTCCAACCCCGCCTCGCCGATGGTCTTGTAGGACACACCTGCAATCTGCGCTGACGAAACCGGGACCATGCCTTTTGCGCCGTAGATTTTGCCAAGCGCGGTGAGGATTTCCATTGACTGCTGCACGGCCTCGCCGCTCTCGCCGTCGAGCATTTTTTGCTGAATTGATGTGAGTTCCATATCAGGCACCTGCTGATTCAGATGTATTTCTTCGCGTCCACGCCCATCCATTCGGCCTTGGAATAATTCTTGCCGTGAGCAACCAGCGGCCGCGTGGCGTCAATTCCCATCTTGGCCGTCTCATAGGTGTGCGGGTCGGCCGACGGGTCGAGGGATGAGCCCTTTTGCTTGGTCTTTATCACAACGTCCTTGTCTGCCTGCACTCTTGTGGCAACGGCCCATTCGACCGAGTCGGGCGAGTAGATGTCGATGTCGGTGTCCACCACCACGACCTGCTTGAGGGATTTGTGGCCGAGGAAAGCGGCCTCGATTGCTTTCTTGCCGTCGTCTTCGTTCTTCTTGTCTATCTGCACCACGGCATGAAGCCACGAGCAGCCGCCCGGCGTGATGTTGACTCCGGTGCATTTGGCCGCCTTGCTCACTTCAAGCAGGATGGTGGGCTCTTTTGGCATGCCCATGAGCAGCTTGTGCTCCAGTGCGCCGGGCAGCAATGCATGGTAGATGGGATTGACACGATGGTATATCTTATTCACCTTCAACACCCGCTGCGAGCGCACGATGTCATAGGTCTCGGTGAGGTCCACGAACGGGCCCTCGTCATGCATCTCGTCGGTGATGGTGGCTTGGAGGACGAACTCGGCCTGCGCCGGCACGCGGATGCCGCCGTCCAGCTCGACCACTTCAAGAGGCGCGAGGGAATTTGCAATCGTGGTTTCATCTGTTCCTATTTTGCCCGTGGAAACGGCCGAGGCAAGCAAAAAGTTTATGGGCGCGCCGATGACGATGGTGACGTCCAGCTTCTTGCCGCCGGCCCTTGTGATGAATTCGTCCAGATGGCGCTTGAGAATTCGGATGACTACGCGGGCTTTTCCAAGCACCTGCATGCGGTGAAAGGAGCAGTTCTGCCCAAGCTCGGCGTCCTTGGCCACCACCACGGCGGATGAGAAATAGCGGCCCCCGTCCTGTGGAGCGTGGAAAAGAATGGGAAGCTTGTCGAGGTCGACATTGACTTCGGTCATTTCGAGCACTGGCGCGTTGTCTTTTTTCACCAATTTCGGCGCGGACGGATGGTCGATGGCATGCGCCAGCTTGGCGGTGAGCTCCTCTTTTCGGCAGCCCAAATATCTTGCAACCAAGTCCTTGGTGGAAAACACGTTTCCCACCACCACTGCGTCAGGGTTTTCTTTTATTTGGGCGGACATGACAGGCCGGCCATCGAGGGCGTGCAGCACGCCGGCAAGTTCCAGATGAGTTGAGACGGGTTTTTTCAGCTCGATGAGCGTGCCGTCATTCTTTAGTTCTGAAACAAAATCGCGGAAGGATTTCATTGGATAACACCCTTTCACTTGCCTTCACTCTCATTTCGTTTGCTTTCACTTTCTTTCCAACGTTTAAACAGCTTGTGCTGCACGCCCAATTGGTCCATCACCTTGCCGCAGATGAAATCCACGAGCTGCCCGATTGTGCTGGGCTGGTGGTAGAAGCCGGGGCTGGCGGGCAGGATAATGCCGCCGGCCAGAGTGACGAGGCGCATGTTTTCTATTGCAATGAGAGAGTAGGGGGTTTCACGGACAACGAGAATGAGCTTTTTTCGCTCTTTCAGGGAGACTTCCGCCGCCCTTGAGATGAGATTGCTCCCCACGCCGTTCGCTATCTCTCCAAGCGTTTTGAGAGAGCAGGGGCAAATGATTACGGCGTCGGCCGCGTTGGAGCCGGAAGCGAAGGGGCAGGAGAAGTCGGATTCTGAGTAGTCGGATGGAGGCAGGCGGACGTCCGTGCCTCCGCACTCGGCTTCGGCCACTTTTTTGGCTCCGGAAGAAACGACTATTTTCACGTCCTGATTGGCATCGCGCAGCGCCTTTGCCAGTCGTGTGCCATAAACAATGCCCGAGGCGCCGGTGAGGGCCAATAGAATGCGCATAAACAGGGATGCGTCAAAGAAGAATAAAAAACAGAGGCTCGGTACCGGCACTGTCTTGTTTTCTCACTCTTGCATCAACTCTTTCATCCGGGCCCAGCGCCGCGCGTCTGTAAGCTGCAGATAGACCGACTCGATGGCGTCCCAGCCGATTTTGTCTTCCAAAATGGAGGTGATCTGGGAGAGCACGCGCTCATGCGGGCCGCGGCCGTAGGAACTCATTTTGCCCGATATTTCCAGCGGCTGGCGAAGGCCGCCTGAGGTGATAAAACCGCCCGCAATTGTCACGGCCGGATTGTGGTCAATGTTTCTGTAATTGAGATAGTCGGCCAGCATGGAGACCATGTTGAGATGAATGGGAGCAATCTCCGCAGGCAGAGAGATTGTATACTCTTTTTCAAAGTGGACCTTGAAATGCACGTATTTCTGATAGGGCGAGAGGGCGTAGATGATGCACTGCTCATGTGAATTATGGGAGATGAGAGGAAATGCCGAGTTGCCGTCAAAGAGGACATAGAGGGCCGAGATGCCGCCATTTAGGAAATATGCCGGCGAGCTGTTCGCTTTCAGCTTGTCAAGCAGGACGGCGGGGCGGGAGCGGTCGAAAACCAGCGCCGGCACGTCCTTGCGGCTGGAAATAAACGCGTGGGTTTGTGTAGGGGGTGTCATTTCAGTACCTTGTCTGGTGTTTGAAATAGTGTAGACTAATAGCGAATTCGGAAAATAAATGAACATCCGTTGGTTCGGATCGAGCGAGCCGCCTCCCGCGATTGGAGGACGAAGCGATGGCGCTCAAGCGCCGTCTTGTTCCGATATTCATCGAACCAGTTATAATCTGGGCGTAAGCCCTTAAAATTCTACCGGTAGCGTCATAAATTTTCGCATCGTCAGAAGCA
>CAYIMK010000067.1:0-3652 GCA_964364595.1 Microcaldota archaeon
CCACACCTGCGGCTGGTCGAGGCGCAGCGTCCGCCTCTCGTTCTGGTGCGAGAGGACCGTCTGCCACAGGCGCAGCGAAACCTCCCACGGGCCGGACTGCGCGATTTTCTGCTCAAACTTTTTTTGTATCAGGAGTTCATTTTTGCGCTCCTCGCCGCCCAAATCCAGCACCGCTCCCACGATGTTCTCATACTCCTGCGGGAACGCCTTGAAATAATGGGCCAGCATCTCGCGGATGGAAATCAGGCGCACGGCCACCTGGTCATGCCTCATCTGCCCGCTGTTCGGCTCAACAAGCCCCTGCGGCATGGCCTCGATTTCCCCGGCCATGATTTCCTCGCCAACCCACGGCTTGTTCTTGGAATCCCGCAAAGCGGCCGGGCGGACGAACAGGCAGGGCCAGCAGCTCAAGCCGCCCACGGGCCTCCCGCCCGGATTCTCGTTCTCCATGCGCGTTTCCTCATGCGCCATGAGCAGCAGTTCCATCAGGCCGGGAGACGAAAAGCGCTCGGCCGAGAGCTTTCCCCAGAAGCGGCTGAGCACCTCCTGGACGAGGATGGGACTTCCATCGCAATTCACAAGCAGCCAGCCGGCTATCCAGCCGGCGGTTTCCCCCAACTGGGCCTTCATATGGCTGAAAACCTCGTCATCGGGGGTGTGGGCGGGAGGCCTCTGAATGGGCGCCGGTCCGGGGCCCATGCCCATCTCTTTTGTCTTCTGCAAAATCAGGTCCATGAAGCGCCGGGCGAACGAGGCATGCGCCAGCCCCATCGGCACAAGGGGATTTGGAATGGGTTTTCCGATAATGGCTTCCGGCAGGCGCGACCGCGCGGATGGCCGCGCGACCATCTGCATCTGGACCATGCCGGGGCTTGCCCGGACGATGTGCGGCAGGATTTGGTCGAGGCGTACCGCCATGAGCCATCTCACGACGGCATGCTTAAAGATACTTGCGCGGGGCCGCAGGGCGGGTTTTGGCCGCAGGGCGGGTTTTTTTCCGGCGAAGAAGGCGCTTCATTTTTTTAAGTCAAAATCTGCCTTGCCACGCTCGCAGCGTCGAACGGAACCAAATCCTCGTACTTCTGCCCGGTCCCCAAGAACAAGATGGGCACGCCAGTTGCATGAGTCAACGAAATGGCCGTGCCTCCCTTCGCATCACAATCCAGTTTCGTCAAGATGGCGCCGTCAATTCCAATTGCCTCATGGAATGCGCGAATCTGGTCCATGAGCGCATGCCCGCCGATGCTCTCGCCGATGTAAATCTTCAAATCCGGCTTGACCACGCGGTTGATTTTCTTCAGCTCGTCCAGCAAATTTGTGTTGGTGTCCTGCCGTCCGGCCGAATCAATCAAAACCACGTCTATCTTGTGCGCCTGCGCATAGCGCACCGCGTCAAATGCCACTGAAGCCGGGTCGGCGCCGTAATTGGATTTGATGACCGGGATGTTCAGCCGCTTGCCGTGCACCTCGGTCTGCTCAATGGCCGCCGCCCTGAAAGTGTCGGAGGCCGAGAGCACCACGCTCATTTTGTTTTCAGCAAAACGGTGCGCCAGCTTCGCCATTGTGGTGGTCTTGCCGGCTCCGTTGGGGCCAACGAACAATATCTTGGCCGGCTTTGGAAAAGTTTTGACGCGTGAAATGAAATCAAACGCACCGGAAGAGGTCATCACTTCGGTGAGCACGGCCTGCATCTGCTCCTGCACCTTCTGCTGCACCTGATTTTTGGGCGCTTTCATGCCGATGAGCCGCGTCCGCAGGCGCTGCGTCACTTCGGTGGACACTTCCATGGCCACGTCCGACTCCAGAAGGGCCAGTTCCAAATCGTCCAGCAAATCCCGCCCGTCGTTTTCCTCCACAGTCACTGAAGGGGTGAAGAAGCCGACAACCGACTTGCCCAGGCCCAGCTTGACCTTCATCTCTCGCTCCTCATCCGAAAGAGATTTTTTCTCCAAACGGGAGAGGTTTGCATCGTCAAGGGAAGAAGGGGTGGGAGAAGCGGAGGCGGAAGAAGCAGGAGAAGCAGTAATGGCAAGCGCGGGCCCGGAAGAAAGTTCGGATTTCTCTGCTGTTGCTTTTTTCACAGCGGGCGGCGCGGCAGGTGCGATAATGGTTGGCGGAACCGGCGCAGGTTCGCTTGCCGTTATCGCCGGTTCAGGTTTCGCAGCCTCGGCTTGCGGCTTTGGGGCGGCGGTTTCGCTCTTTTTCGAAAACGGCCAGATGGAGGAAAGGATGCCCATCTTTTCTTCAACTGGGTGAGAAACAGGTTTCGCAACTTCGACTGCCTTGGGAGCGTCGACAGGTTTTTCTTTCGGCTTTTCAACCACCTGTTCGGCAGGTTTTGCTTTTGGTGTCTTGACAACCTTCGGGGGTTCGGTTGTTTTTTTTGGTTCGGCCTCTTTCGGCATTTCGGCAGGAGCAGGTTCTGGTTCTGGGGCCGGAGCGGATTTTGGTTTGGGAGTTTCGGCCACAACAGGTTTTGGCGCGGGCTTGGGCGTCTCGACCGGCGCGGGTTTCGGCGTTTCGATTATTTTCTCTTCCGCCTTCGGAGTAGGGGTTTCCTTGCTCTCTTCCCGCTTGATCAGTTTGTTGACAAAGCCGGAAAGCTTATCCCTGAGTTGGCCGAACATCTTCAATCCTCGCCGCCAGCACCGAGGCCTTGGCGTTGAGGTCCTGCAGCTGGATGTTGAGGCTGGCCAAATTCTTCTGCGCGGAGTCGAACGCCTCGCTCACCGATTTATAGCGCTTGCGCAAAAGCTCGGCCGCCTCAGGCGCCTTCTTGCCCACGATGATGCCAGAGCCGACCGAAATAAGCACCTGGTCCGCGTCCACTCCCTTGCAGGTGATATAAGTGCCGGAGCCGATGGGGAGAAGCCCGACTTCCTTGGCCTTGGCCAGCTGGTCGAGCGTGTCGATGGTGGCCTGCAGGTCGTTGAGCGTTGTCTGCATGGCGTCAATCTGCCCGGTCAGGGACTGGCCCTGCCGCTGCAGCATCTGGGCCTGAATCGCCATGCGGTTGAGGTCTTTCTCATCGTCCTCGATGCTCATGCGCTCATCTCCTCGATTTTGGTTATCTTGATTTGCGTGCGGGGCAGGCGGTGGTCTGCGCCGATTTGCTGGTAAATCAGCTCGGTGGCCCGTGATTTTGAGGCCGCCTCAAGCTCCTTGACAAATGTCTTGGGGACTCCCTTAATCTGCATATTTCCGCTGACGACAAATTTCATACCATCACCTTTCACATGAATGCCTATAAGCCTAACGAATTTTCAATCCATCTCATCGAACCAATTCCAATTTCCTCATACCAAATCCAATGCCTGCCTGATTCTCGACTCCTCGAATCCCGAGCAGCTCTCGCCGATGATGAGCCCCCTCGAGTTGGCCACCACACCAAGGCCGACCAGCGCGTTGCCCATGTTGGTGGTGCCGTTCATGCCGTCGCAGCCGAACAGCTCTTTCAGCATGTCGGCCTCTTCGGGTTCTATCCTGTTATGGGCCAGCCACCCCTTGTTGGTGACCACCATGCTGCTGCCCACCGTGCGATATCCGGCCAGAGCCGAGGCGCGCACCGGCACGCCCAGCGCCTTTTCCACGACTTTCATGAGCGCGGGCGGGAAATCCGGATTCACCAGCGCGCCGCGGTCATTGCAGGCGA
>CAYIMK010000067.1:3662-5437 GCA_964364595.1 Microcaldota archaeon
GATGTTGTTTCCAATCGCGCAGAAGCGCGACGCGGGCAGCAGAGTGACGTGCAGGCCGGAGGCCTCCAGCTCTTTCTTCTCGCGCGCCATCAAAAACGGCGGCGCAATAATGCCGTTCGAATTCATGGCCAAATAGAGGCCGACATAGGGCGAGCCGTCCACAGATGCGGAGAGGACTGGCGTGTCCAGCACCTTTGCCCCGAACGCGAATTTCTCCGGGGAGCCGTTGGGGATGATGACAATTCTGTCGCTGGCCTTGGCGTACAATCCAATGTACGGATTTCCCCCGAATTGCCCTCGCCAGAATCCCAAAGTTGTTCACCCAAATGCTTGTTCGCCTAAATCTGCTTGCGTCCGCCGCTCACCCCGCCCGATGATTTGGGCATGGGCTTGACGTCGCCGGCCCTTGGCTCGGGCTGGACTGCCTTTGGAGCAGGAGCGGGCTTGGCCGCTTCGGCCGGTTTGGGGGCGGGTGCTGCCGTTGCGGCCGGCGTGGCGGAAGCTGCCGGTTTGGAGGCGGCCGTCTCGGGTTTGAGCGTTGGCTGGAGTTTGTGTTCTTCTTTCTTTTCGGCGGGCTTGGCCTCTTTCTTCTTGTTCTTCTCATCGAGCGCCTTCTTCTTGGCGTCCAGCGCCTTCTTGTGCTCCTCTTCCTCGCCAATCAGCCATGCGGTGAGCTTTCCCTCGTCCAGCACGCCGCGCACTTTCAGCTTGCGGGGCGGCTTCTGGATGCCGTCGCGCCACAGCGCGTCGTTCACTCCGGCCGAGATGCGCACGGCCTCCCCGTTCACCTTGAAGTGGCGGGAGAGGAAGGCGCGCAGCATCTTCACCGCGCGGCGCGCGCGCTTGGTGCGGATGTAATCATACGCCCTGCCGAACGGCACGGTGTAGATTCGCTCGAGTTTTTTGGATACAACCTTTTCGTCAGCCATGAAATCTCACTCCTTAATCCTTGATCTGCAGCCGGCTGCGGCGCCAGTGGCGGTTTCGCATGTTGTAGCGCACGCGGCGGTTGGTCTTGGCCATCACGAACACAGGCACGCGCCGGTTCGCCTTCATGGCCTTTGCCAAGCGGCCTTTCTTTTTCGGTGATTTTTTACCCATGAATTCCACCTCAAAAGCTTTTGGCGCTAACGCGCCACACGCATCGGCCTAGGGCCGATGGTGCCCCAACGGCGCAAAAAAGCGCCGTTGCGGGAAACCTTGGAAAATTGAATTATCCTATGACTCATTCGTACCTCATCGGTGTTTTTCTTATCCAATATAGTTCTGGGCAGGCGGAGCGGTCGTGCGCTTCTGCCGGTCGTGCATGTCGCGGTATGTCGTCCATACCAGCTCGGCCTTCTTGCCCTCGATGATTTTGACTATGGTGTGGCTGGGCACGGGCGGCCGGTGAGCAGGGTCGGGGCGGTAGTCCACCAGCACCACCTGGCCGGTCTTGACCTGTGCGGCGATTTTCGGGGCCACCACGAGCGTGAGGATGTTCTCGTCCCACATCCGGCAGACGGCCTGCACGGTTGCGTCGGACGAGCGCACGTCCTTGTCGGCGGGGCGCAGCACTTCAATCACTTTGCCTGGGTGGTACATACATCATCCCTCCGAACGGCCCGCGGCCGCGTTGTTTCCTTCGCTCGATGCGTCATCATTTCCTTTTCCCTTCACTTCATTTCCGCCCTTGCGATGGATGGTGATTGTTCCTGACTTGCGCGCTCCGGACAATTTCACCAGGAGCGCGCGCAACTGTTGCTCGTTCAGGCGGCCGTTGAGTTTGCGGGCCT
>CAYIMK010000068.1:0-4692 GCA_964364595.1 Microcaldota archaeon
GGATGGAAGCACCCGTCAAACAGGAACAGGGACCGCGATAGCGAGGGCAACGTAGCGTTCTGCCATAGAACAACGATGAAAAAGCGGGAATTCAGACACAAGAATTCGGATTCCCTTCAAACGACAGGGCATCGTGGTTGTGGTAAAGGGCCCGAAAAACCGCACTGTCCAAAGGCTCGCTCGAACCCAGCATCTTGATTAGCATCTCGCCGGATTTTGACCTTGCGGATTCCACCGCCTTCTGAACCGTGGCTCCTTTCAGGATGAGCTTGGGCACGATGTTTGAAATCTCGATGACGGGACGGGCTGCCGGGTCTTTGAGCGGAGTCAGGGCATATTCGTTTGTGTATGGAAGCAGAAAGCTGGTCCGATATCCGATGAAGGCCAAACAACCCTGCACGACCGCTTCTTTTCCAAGAGTGGTAAGCGCATCACAGCTCCTGGCATAGGATATGCTCCGGCTGAGAAGCCCGCCTTCCGCAGTCGTGATGATTTCCTTGTTCGCGTCACCACAGACGCAATCGCAGTTCCCATGGCCGTTGAAAAAGACGAAATGATAGGAGGATTTTGAGAGGCGGGAGCGCAACTGGCTTGAGTTGTTGTCGGCATCCTCCATCCTGTCCACTTGCCAGCCCAGGCTTCGGGCCTCGGAGATGACATCCTCGCAGTAGGCATAAAGATACTCGTTCAGCAAATCATGCCGGGACCTAGTCAGAAGAAGCCTTTTTGCCGCCACTCAACCGCCCCACAAGCATTGGGCTTTCAATAAGCATCTTGACTTCCATATCACTGAAGTGCTTCCCCACTTCGGTTCCACGAAGGACATGGGAGATAATCTCGTCTCTGGTGAAATTCCCGTAAGAACCCAGGGAGAAGCCGACATTTGGAGGAATGGTCCGCAGCCGCGCCGCGACCAGCTCCTTGACATAGTCTTCATCCATAGTTCATCCCTGTTTGAACATGCCGACATCGGCAAGGCTCTGAAGGATTCGGTCCCCCAGCGGGCTCTTGGCTAACACTTCAACATATGCCGAATTCCAGCTGTAAGTCCTCTCGTCGATTATGGCGATAACGTCATCCCTGAGCTTTTGTGGCACGGAGGCATACGACTT
The DNA here is from genome assembly GCA_964364595.1 of Microcaldota archaeon. Lineage (GTDB taxonomy): Archaea > Micrarchaeota > Micrarchaeia > Anstonellales > Anstonellaceae > CAIXYX01. The sequence continues at coordinate 1,113 of CAYIMK010000068.1, forward strand.
GAGGAAACGCGCCCGCCATATTTCGATATCCGCCATATTCAACGCCCGAACCATAGACGGACAGAAGCGTTTAAACTATATCTGCACCTCAAGGAATATTAAGCGAAGGCCGCTCATATCTTAATAAACCTTGTCGGCCATACTCCCTCGTCGAATCATCTTCTAATCAGGTGAATTTGCTTATGAAATACCCAAAGGAATCCCGAACTTACTGCCCCATGTGCAAGCATCACACCGACCACAAGGTCCGCCTCGTGGGCAAGGGCACGGCCAGCAACATGGCCATAGGCACGCGCAAGCACGAGCGCAAGCTGCTCGGCCACGGCGGCAAGCGCGCCGGCAAGCAGACGCCCAAGAAGCAGGGCAAACGGCAGAAAATCGTCATGGAGTGCAATGTTTGCAAAAAGAAACACGAGCGCGTTATCGGGGCCCGCACCAAGAAGAAGCTGGAATTGATTTAAGTCATATTCCAAAAGAGAGATGATTTTCATGAAAGGACGAACCAAAAGCAAATTCTGGCGGGTAAAATGCGCCTGCGGCAACGAGCAGAACGTCTTCGCGGCCGCCTCGACGCAGGTGAACTGCCTGGTGTGCAGCGCCCAGCTCACCCATGCCCGCGGCGGCGTGTCGCGGCTGGACGACAAGGCCGCGCTGGTCAAGACGCTGGAGTAGGAACTTTAGCGCCTCATTTTAGATTGTGGAGATGATGGAACATATGGCCGACATGCCTGAGAGCGATGAACTGGTCCTGGCCACAGTCAAGAAGATTCTCCCGTACGGCGCATTCTGCTCTCTGGATGAATACGGCCACCGCGAGTCGTTCATGCACATCTCCGAGGTCGCGCCGCGCTGGATAAAGAACATCCACGAATTTTTGCACGAGGGAGCGCACCTCGTGGCCAAGGTTTACCACGTCGACTTGGAGAAAGGCCAGGTCGACATCTCATTGAAGCGCATCTCCGAGACCGAGAAGAAGCGCAAGCTTGAGACCGTGCGCCGCGTCAAGCGCGCGCAGAAGCTTTTCGAGGTCGCCACCAAGGAGGCCAAGAGCACCACCGGCGAGTCGGTCGCGGCCCGCGCGGCGCTTGAGGACAAGTACGGCGACCTGATGGAGGCCTTCGAGCAGGTTTCGGCAGGCGACAAGAACGTGCTCGACGGCCTCAAAATCGAGAAGGGGCTGGTCAAGGCGCTTCTGTCCGTGGCGCAGAAGAGCATCCGCCACGCCAAGGCCGAGCTCAAGGCCATTCTGCAGCTCACCGCGTGGTCGGCTGACGGCATCGGGCGGGTGAAGGAGACGCTCCTCTCGCTGCACGCCCCGGCCGACGCTACCTTGGAAATCCACTACCTCGGAGCGCCGCGCTACCAGATTACGGTTGCCGCCAAGGACTACAAGGAAGCGCAGAAGGTGCTCGACACCCTGCACGAGGAAGTGGCGGCCCGGGCCAAGAAGGCTGACATGAGCATGGAATGGGCGATGATAGAGGAATAGAACGGGGAAGAAGGCGCAACGATGAAATGGCTGAAGAAGTGCCCGGTTGGCCCCCATTACACGCTGCACGACCTCTGCCCCGAACACCGCGTTTCATCCTCCAATCCGCATCCGCCGAACTTCAACCCGAAAGACAAGAACGGAGCGGCGCGAAGAAAAGCAAAAGGAATGGCCTGAAACGCAACTCAGCGATTCGAAATCAGGCGGACAAAATCGGCATAAGAATATCCGGCCTGTCTGGCAATCGAATGCAGAACGAAGGGGTTAAGCTCTTCGTTTCCATGAATTGGAACAGTGACATGGAGCGTTTTGTCAGCACCTTTTTTCTCGAGATGGACATGGCTGCCCCTCTGCCGACAGAGTTCAAAGCCCGCTTTCTGGAGAGCTTTCACCATCTCTTTGCCATCAATCTTCATTGCGCTCAACTCTTTCGCTTATACAGCCAGGTGTCTTCCTTTCTTTCGCGTTCAATCAAGCCATTCTTGACGAATGAAATTACAACTCCATAAAATGGCGCGAAGGAGGTTCCGGGACGTCTTTTTTGCACCAAACGGATGATTTCACTTACTCTTTTTGGCTCATCGAGCCCCCCCTGGCGCATCAAATCCTCCAGCGCCTGGCGCATAGTGATTTTGTTGTAAGTATTCCCCTGCCCTCGCGGTTCGTTAGCTTCGACCGCGCTCTCCATTTTCTGCTTCAGTAAGTCGGCGCATTTTAGCATCGCATCAGGATTCACCCGGTAACGACCTTGCTCCTCTTCGGCTATCCGCTCGTCCACCAGCAGCCTCAAAACTGGACGGAGCGAACCACCTGGGATGGACCATAGTTTCGACAATTCTGTCGGCGGTGTCCAATCCTCCTGATGGTGCTTGAGGGCGAAAGCTTTGCGAGCCAGAAGGAGAAGGACGACTTGCTGACGGTTAGTGAGTTCGTCCCGAGAGAATGGACTCAGAGGATAAACCCCCCCATGCCCGTCCAGTCGCAAGTACGGCTGGAGGATACGCGCCAGAAGTTCACGGTTGACTTCATCCCCGCTCACGAAGAGTCTGTCGAGGGGGTCGGGTTCGTTTTTTATTTTCATCATCATATTTATCATCGGTTATGTTACTTGTTGCTTATGTGCTTATGTTTAGAAACGTTTTTAAAGCAATGCTGGCTCATCCACTGTATGCGCGTTCTTGGTTTTTCCGCGGTCGTTTTCCGTGACGGCAAATCCTACTCTAGCTGGAGCCCGGACTTGGACGTAGCCTCCCAAGGAAAAACGATTGAGGAGGCCATTGCCAACCTCAAGGAGGCCATCGAACTGCACTTGGAGTGTCTCTCCAAGGAAGAGATGGCTGAAATCAAGGCGAGACAGGGAACCCGGATGGTGTCGACGGTGGAAGTTTCAGCGCCGGCGTAAGGAAACGACAGAATACCGAATACCCAAGCACTTCTTTTTAAACGCACGCCGAGAATTTCATTCATGCAAAATCGCATGCGGGTTATGCCATGAAAGAGACCACTATCGTCATCCACAAGAAAGTCAAGATGAAGAAGCCGGTTCTCATCGAGGGCCTGCCCGGCATCGGACTCGTCGGAAAACTGGCGGCAGACCACCTCATCAAGGAGAGAAAGGCGACCCGAATCGCCACGATTTACTCTCCTCACTTCCCGCACCAGGTCATCATGCGAAAATCCGGCGTTCTGCGAATGGTGCGCCTCAAGCTCTATTACGCCCCCTCCTCCAAGCACGACCTGCTTTTCCTCGTCGGCGACGTGCAGCCCATCACCTCCGAGGCGCAGTATGAGGTCAACGGCAAGATATTGGATTTCTTCGGCGCACAGGGCGGCAAATGGATTGTCACCCTGGGCGGCTACGGCACGGGAAAGCGCGTGGAGGTCCCGCGCGTGTTCGGCGCGGCCACGCACAAGAAGCTGGTGCCGCTGTATTCCAAATACAACATCATCTTCGGCGAGTCGCGGGGCTCAATCGTTGGCGCGGCCGGCCTTTTGCTGGGCTTGGGCCGTTTGCGCGGCATGCACGGCCTCTGCCTGATGGGCGAGACGCACGGCAGCTACGTTGACCCCAAGTCGGCGGTGGCCAGCATC
>CAYIMK010000068.1:4702-5408 GCA_964364595.1 Microcaldota archaeon
AGACGCTGGGCCGCATGCTGGGAATGAAGTTCGACACTGCGGCGCTCAAGGCCAAGGTTGAGGAAGGCGAGAAGTTCATCAAAAAGATGGAAGCCAAGGCCTCCGAAGCCACGATGACGGAAAGCCGGCCGGCCGGTCCGGAAGATTTGACATATATTCGATAGAAAAAATACAAGAACAAAAACAAAAGGCACGAACAAGAACAAAAGGCACGAACGGGCGGGGCTCGGGCCCCGCCGAAAATTCTTTTTCTTGTTTCTTTTTTCTTCAGCCGGATGACTGAGCCAGAATCAAATCCGTCGGCGCCCAGTCATCGCTGAACGGACGCACATTATCAACGTCTTTTGCGCACGCCCGAAAGCCGGAGATTGACTCAGAAGGCGCCCAGAAAGCGTTTGACGGGTTATCGTTCCAGGCCAGCAGAATGAGGTTCTGAGACGTTTCGCCCGGAGCCGTGCAATAGGTCCAGACATGTGAAAAAGAAGTGCCCAGCGCGGCGCGCACGTGCGGAGAAAGGCCCGAGCGAAGAGGAGAAATGAGATTGATGGCCACCAGCCCGCCGGGCGTTAGCTTCTGCTTTGCCTCTCCGAAGAACTCGCCGGTCAGCAGATGGGAGGGCACGCTCTGGCGCGAGGAGTAGGCGTCCAGAAACATGATGTCGTAGGCCTGGATATGCGTTCGCAAGAATTGGCGGCCGTCGCCGATA
>CAYIMK010000069.1:0-5408 GCA_964364595.1 Microcaldota archaeon
GTTAGATGATTGACAAATTGAAACATCGAGAGGACATTAATCTGGGACAACACAGACATACGAGAGAACGGTAGAAAAGAAAAAGAAAATAAACGATGGCGGGCGCCCGAGCGCCCGCACCCGTCCGGTTTTGACGATATTTTTCGTTTTTCGGGTTTTGTTTTTACATCTTCTCCAGCTTGGGCAGGCCGAGGATGTCCATGCCCTGCCCCAAAAGCGCGCGGGCGGCCGCCACCATCATCAGGCGCGCGGGGGAATGGCCGCCGGACTTTTCGCCCAGAACCGGCGTGGTGGTGTAGAATTCGTTGAATTTGCCGGCCGCGTCGAGGCAGCAGTCGGCAATCGGGTGCACCTGATATTTTGATGCCGAATGCTCCACTGCCGACGGCCAGCGCAGCAGCAGGCGAAGAATGGCTATCTCTTTTTCGTTGAAAGCATAATCGGCAGGCGGCATTTTTGCCTCGATGCCCGCCTCTTTCGCTTTCTCCAAAATTCTTCCGGCCCGAGCATAGGCGTACTGGATGTATGGGCCTGAATCTCCTGAGAAGGAGAGCGCCTTTTCGTAGTCGAATGTGATTTTCTGCATGGCTGACGGGCGCAGAAACCAGAAGCGGATGGCCGAAACGGCAACGCCCTCGGCGATGATTTGCTTTTCTTCGGCCGAGTAGTTTTCTGCCGTGATTTTCTCCATGGCCCGCTCCCTCATCTCATACAACAGCTCGTCGGCCGTGAAGCCGGGCCCTCCTTCGGCCCCGGCCATCCACGTGCCGGCCCTTCCCGAAAATCTTCCTTCCGGCAGAACCACGTGCTCGTAAGCCAGATGAATGCAGGCCTCGGCCTGTGCTCCAAAGCCCATCCTGCGCATGACAGCCGAGATGACCTTCTGCGGATATATCTGCTCGGCACCGATGACGTTGACTACTGCCTGAGCACGGGCGAAGGGGAAGGGGTCGCCCTTGCGCGAGCTTTTGTAGGCCGTCTGGCCGTTGGGCTGCACAAGAAGGGGGGAGTAGACGAATTTGTCTTCCAGCAGGCCGAATTTCCACAATTGGAAGGCCACGTCCTTGCAGGTGTAGGTGGCGGTGCCGTCCGAGCGAATCAGCACCTTGTCCGCGTGCTCCATGCCCTCAAAGCCGGGCTGGTCCGTCAAGCGCACTACGAGGCAGCCGGCGTTCTTGCCTTCCGTCTCCTTCACGGCCGCGCCCGAGGCAATTATTTTGGACAGCCCCTCATTGAAGATGGTGCGCACGATGTCTGACTCGAAGATGAGCGCGTCGTGGCAGATGCCGAAACGGAATGCTGTCTGGTACTGGGCCTTTACGCATGATTCGACAATGGAGCGGGCGGATGAGGAGACAGGCTCGTGCCCTTCTTCCATCTGCTTGAGCAGCGAGCGGACCTGCTCTTCCACCTGCGGGTCGTTCAGCCGCTTGGCCACCTCGACATAGTGGCGGCCCAGCACATGGTCAGGTTTGCTGGCGAATGGCTGGCCCGAAAGGCGGGACGAACCCTCGACAGGGGGAGGGGCAGAAAGGAGCGTGGAAAATGGGGAGCAATCGACGGCTCTTTTGGAGCCGTCGGTGCGCCGAAGCGCCGAAGGCGCTTCGAGCGGGGACGAAGGCCGTTCGGGTGTTCCCCCTCCGCGTTTTTCGCCCCACACAGACTGCGCCACCTGCAGGCCCAAATCGTCGATATAGTCCATGCGCTCGGCCGTGCGCCCGGATGCGGACAGCAGCCGCGCGATGGAATCTCCCAAAAGCGCGTTGCGCAAATGGCCCACGTGCCACGGCTTGTTTGGATTTACTGAGGGGAATTCGACCAGCACTTTTGATGCCTGCGGCTCGCCCCTGCCCCACGATGGATTGGAGACGGCCTGCGAGAGGAGGGCGGTCCAGAACGAGGGGGCGAAATGGAAATTGACATAGGGCCCGACGGCCTCGGCCTTTGCGATGAAAGAGGGCCATTTGACATTTTGAGAAGAGGCCCACTCTGACGCGAGCTTGGCGGGATTTGTTTTTTTCTCCTTTGCAACCGAAAACGCCAGATTCGAGCACCAGTCCGCGACCGGAGTGGATGGCGCCATGAGGCTGCCGGCCGCCTGCCCGAGGGGCACGCCGGCCGCCGAGGCCAGCGAGGAAGCGAGAGATGCTTTCCAGTCTGCCGAGGGCGCGGGTGCGGGGAAAGATTTGCCGGGGGCTGGCGAGGACGGCGCAGTTTTCTTTTTTGCTGTTTTTTTGGCCGCTGTGCTTGTTTTTTTGGCCGGCGGGCTGGGAAGCGGCCTTGGGGCGGATGAGGTCTTCATATTCTGGCTTAGGCGGGCTTTGATTTAAATCCGTTCGGGGGATAGTCAAGCCCATGACAATGAATGAGGGACTGCGCAAGCGCCTGGCCGAACCGTTCGGCGAGGTGCTGGACTTTGGGGAGGCGATAGGCCGGCTCCGCTCCGCCCGCCATTCCCCGCTCATCGCGGTTGGCGACCAGACCATCATCCATCTGCTGGATGCCGGCATTGCGCCCGACATCGGCATATTCGATTTGCTCTGCCAGAGAAAAGAGGTGCCGCCTGAGTGGAAGAGGAAGCTCGAGGCGGCCGCAAGGCGGGAGGGCGGCGCGGTGCGCGCATTCAATGCCCCGGGAACAGTTAATGCCATGATGGAGGACAGCGTGCGCGACGCGCTGAGCATCGGCAGCGGCTGGGTTGAAATAAACGGGGAGGACGATTTGGCCAGCCTTGTTGTGATGGCTTATGCGCGCCTCGGCAGCGTGCTTCTCTACGGCCAGCCGAATGCGGGCATGGTGTGGGTTGAGATTGATGAGAAGAGGCAGAAAGAGGCGCAGGAGCTGCTGGCGGAAGTCAAAAAATAAGAATCATCATTCGTATCTCAATGCTTCAATCGGGTCCAGCTTGGCCGCCCGCCTCGCCGGAAGCACTCCTGAGATTACTCCGATTGAAAAGCTGAAGGCGAGGGCGAATAAGGCGAGGGGGATGCTTACAACGGCATGAAAGCCCAGCAGGCTGACGACAACGGTTAGAAGCCAGGCGATGAAAAGCCCGGCCAGCCCGCCGAAAAGCCCCAGGATGCCGCTTTCCACGATAAACATGGAGAGCACTGCGCCATCCGAGGCGCCGATGGCTTTCAGGGTGCCGATTTCGCGCGTGCGCTCCATGACAGACATATACATGGTGTTCATCACCCCAACCCCGCCCACCACAAGGGAGATGGAAGCGATAAAGCCCAAGAATACGGAAATCAGGCCCATGATTGTGTTTATCTTCTCTATCATTGAATCAGAAGTCAGCATGGTAAAATCCTTGTCTTCCGCTTTCACATGATGCGCTGACGCCAGCTGCAGCTCCGCCCGCCCGACAACAGATGAAATGTCAAACCCTTCCGCAACGCTGAATAGGACATAATTTATCTCGTTTTTCGCGATTTTGCCGCTCATCAGCTCCCTGGCATCGTCAAAATGGACGATGATGGAATTGTCATTGTCCTCGCTGCCGAAGCCTTTTTTCTCCAAAATGCCGATGACGCGGAATTTCTGCTTCTCCTTGCCGGCATAGATGTGCTGGCCGATGGAGACGGGCCGCTCGAAAACATCGTCCGCTACGTTTGCCCCCAGCAGGGCCACATTCCGGTCGGAGTCTTTTGGAAAGCGCCCCTCGCGCAGGACGTAAAAATCCCCGTAAATTTCGAAAAGCGAATCCGGATGCGCGCCCATGACAGTTATGGTGAATTCCTCGTCCCTGAATTTCACCGGCTCGGTTCCCATGAGCACGCCGGTTATTCTGTCCACCCCGGGAACGGACGAGATGACGCCCATGTCTTTTTCAAAAAGCCGGCCCGACAGGGGGCCGGCCGCTGGGCTGGAGGAACCGAGCATGCCTGAAATGCTTCCGGGCATAACCATCACATTGCGCGCCCCGAATGCCGAAACCAGGTCGGTTATCATGTAATTGAGCCCCTCGCTCAGCGAGATGAGGGAAACAATTGCCGCAACCCCGATGACGATGCCGAGGATGGTGAGGCAGGAGCGGATTTTGTGGTGCCTGATTGAACGGTAGGAATACCACAGCAGCTCGATGAAAGAAACCATGTCATCCCTGCTCCATGGCCGCCACCGGGGAGAGCGCGGCCGCCTTTCGCGCCGGCAGAAATCCGGATATTACCCCAAGCATTACGCTGAATGAAAGGGCAAAGAATGCAAGCCAGATTGATACCGCGGCCTTGAACCCGAACAATGAAACAATCGCTGAAATGAGCCATCCTGTGAAAAGGCCCATGGCCCCGCCGGCGAGGCCGATGATGGCGCTCTCCATGACAACCAGCATGAGAATGGCCTGGCTCGATGCCCCGACGGCCCGCAGAGTGCCGATTTCGCGGGTGCGCTCCATGACAGACATGTTCATGGTGTTTGCCACCCCCACCCCGCCCACCACCAGTGACACGGCGATGATAAAGCCCAGGAAAGCGGTGAGCACTCCGATGATTTGCCCCACCTGCTGCAGGATGAACGCGGAGGTGACGACTGAGAAATCTTTTTTGCCGGGCTTTACGCTGCGCGAAGAGGCCAGCGCCCAGGTGACATCTTCTATTGTTTCGTCGAAATCATAGCCTTCTGCAACCTGAAAGCGGATGGATGAAAGCTCATCTTCCAAAATCGTGCCATTCGCCAGCTCTTTTGCATCATCAAACGGGATTACCAGCATGGATTTTGCAACCGAACTCGAAGGGTCGAGTATTCCGACCACCCGAAATTTCTTTTTCTGCTCGCCCAGGTAGAATACGGAGCCGACCGGCATTGAATTCTGCCTGAATATGGATTTGTCTGCATAATTCCGGCCGACCACCGCGGTGCCTCTGTCGTTTTCATCCAAAAACCGCCCTTGCGAGACGGAAATTTTCATCATCTTCGAGAACGGCTCCGGCTCTATCCCGTTGGGGCTCGCCGTGACGGTGTCACCCCTGAATTCCAGTGGGACGCGCACTGAAAGCGCCCGTGACACGTATGTTGTGCCGGGAACGCTTCTCACCCGCTCGAAATCCTTTTCAAAAAGCCTTCCCTGGCTCGGAGGGGCATAGCCGCCCCCGCTCATGACCATGTTCGAGGCATCGCCGGGCATCACCACGGCGTTTCTCGGGCCAAAAGCCTCAAGCTGCTCCCCCACGCTGGCCATCAGCCCGTCGCTTATGGAGATAAGGGAAACGATTGCCGCCACCCCTATGACAATGCCCAGCACGGTCAGGTAGGAGCGCAATGAGCGGTGGCGCAGGGAAGTGATGGAATATTGGAACAGGTCAGCCCAGGAAGCCATCAGTCATTCACCTTGATTGGGGGAGGGGATGCTTCCCAGGGTAGCGGGGGGGGGGGCCCCCCGCCCCAAGACCCGGCAGGAAGCCATCGCC
>CAYIMK010000070.1:0-5375 GCA_964364595.1 Microcaldota archaeon
GCCTTGGGGCACCGAAGCCTCTTGGGAGGCTTCGCTGTGGCGCACCGACGGCCTTCAGGGCCGTCGCGTGCCCTCAAACTGTTGGGAGGGGATGCCTTCCCTCCCCGCGGTTCGGGAAAACGGCCCAAAACGATGATTTAAAATCGATGAATGCGGGAATATGCCCATGAACGCCTATCGCCGAATGCTGGCCCTGTCCTTCGTCCTGCTGGTTTTCACCTCAATGCTCAGCGCAGCGCCCTGTCCGACTGCCGAGCGCACCATGCTGGTGCCTGCCGTACTCAGTGAGCAGGGAGGCGGGCTGCTCCGCATGACTGTGCGCGTGCATCCGGGCAGCGGGGCGGTGCTAACCACTGTCAGCCCCGTCGTGGGGCCCTCCACGCAGGAGTCGCAGATGCAGGCCGCGCGCGAGGCGTTCCGCGGCCTCGACATCTCGCCTTCGCAGTGCGAGGTGGAATATTACTTCAGGGACCCGGCAGGCGCTCCATCGCTGGACGGCCCTTCCGCCGGCATGGCCATGACGGTGGCTCTGCGCGCCGCGCTCACTGACAGGACGATTCGCGACGACATCGGCATCACCGGCGCCATTCTCCCCGGCGGGCGGGCGGGGCGGGTGGGCGGCATCATCGACAAGGCGCAGGCCTCGTCCCGCTACGGCCTGCTCGCCATAATCACCCCGAAACAGGAAATCTACGAGAACATCATCCTCACGCGGCTGGGCGAGGAGCGCAATTTCTCGGCCGTCGAGGTGCGCAACCTCGACGACGCCATGGCCGTCGCCACCAGTGGGGCCGGCACCCCCATCCGCCCCCGCTTCGTGCTCGAGAATCGGCCAGTGCCGGATTCCCTGCCTTATCGTGCGCAGAACGACGGGGACCGGCAATTTTCGAGAGTGGCACAGAGCATCAACGAGCAGATGCAGAAGCGCACCTCCGGCAGCGGCGTCACCTCCCTCCCCCGTTACAGCGCGTATTTCGCCAAAGAAGCCGAGCAGAACGACATGCTGATACGCCTCGGCTACGGATACACTGCGGCCAACAACGCGTTCCTCTCGCAGGTTGACGCTGCGTTCCTTAACCTGCCGGACTATGACCCCGACGTCGAGGCGGAGATGCGGACGGCCGAGGGCTGCATACAGAACGCGCCGCGGCCCGCGCTCAACTCGCAGAACATCGAGTGGGTGGCCGGGGGCAACGCCCGCCTGCAGTGGGCGGCCCAGAAGCTTCGCGACGTGAACGGCAGTCTGGGCGAACAGCGCTCGTCCGAGGAGCGCTACCTGGCCATCCGCGAAGTGTATTACGCGGAAGGGTGGTGCCAGGCCGGCAGTGAGCTGAACAAAATCGCGCAGGACGTGCAAGGCGATGCGGTCGATGGGGGCGCCCTCGCCGCGCTCGCCCGCAAGCGGGTGGCCGAGGAGGAACGCGCGCTGGACGAGAGCCCGCTCGCCAGCAACGACGCGCAGTGGCACTTGAGAGTCGCGAACCGCTCGCTGTCGGATTCCGACTGGGCGGCCGCGCTCTTCGACGCCGCGTACGTGCACGGCACGCGGGCGGCCGACACCGACGCCCTCAGCGAGAATTCCACGACTCCCCTGGCGCGCAAGGCCGAGCGCCTCGCCGGCGCGCAGATGAACGCCGTATGGGGCCGGACTTACCAGTCACAGGGCGCGTACATGATTGCCGCCGGCAACAACAGCGACACCAGCGCCGCCGACGCATATCGCGTGCTGCGCCTCGGGCAGGCCATGGAGGAGGGAATGAACGGGCTTTCGAACCTCTCGGCCTCGGCCGCGTCCTCCGAGGGAGGCGCGGGAGATGGCACCCGGGGAACCGGGCCCGGGGCCGGCGGCGGCAAAATTGACTGGAAGAACGGCGTAGAGGCGGCCGTTGGCTTGGGCGTGCTGGCCAGCGTGCTGGGCTTGGGCATCAGCATCGCGGGGCGGATGAAGAAGAGGAAGGGGCAGGCAGGTTAGGGAAAGACATGAAGGGAGCGGGCCGGCCAAAGTAGAGAGTATTGAGCGGGCGGGCAGCCTGCTTTCTTTCGCGCCGGCTTACTTTCTTTCGCCCAAGCTGGGGAGTAGAGGAAAATAAAAAGAAAAATTAAAGATTGAAGAATTGAAGAAAAAAGAGAAAATTAAAAAAGAAAAAATCGGCTCCTTTCTAGAAGTCGAATTTCCTGCGCGTCTTCTTGATTATGTCGGTCGCGTCCTTCTGGCCGCCGAGGCCGAAGGCCAGGCCGAATGCCAGCGCGGCGCCGTACATCACGCCCTGCAGCAGGTAGCCGAAGACCAGATAGACGAACGTCATCTGGAAACCGGCGGTCTCCATGCCAACCATCAACGCCATGAGGATGATGGCCCATTTGGACACGGTCGAGACTGTGCGCTGCATGTAGAATTTGTGCAGGCCCAGGACGGCCTCGCGAATCCACTCCGCCACCAGCGCCGCAGAGATGAGGAGCAGCACCACGCCGAAGAGTCTCGGCACGTAGAGCAGCACCGAGGTGATGAAGTCCGTCATGGCCGCGAGCTTGAGGGCTTCCACCGCGGCACCGAGGAAGAACAGCATCACCCACCAGCGCATCATGGAAGCCAGGATGGGACTAATCTGGGTGCCGCCCAAGGCGTCCTCGACCTTGTATTTCTTGAACGTGCTCTCCACCTCCAGATGCTCGAACAGCCTCAGGAGAATCTTGCGGATTAGGGCCGAGATGAAGAACCCTACCAGCAGGAGAATGACGGCGTAGAAGAGGTTGGGGATAAATGTCACCATCTTCTGCACCGCCTCATTCGCGCCGACCGTTGCGGCGTTCGAGAGGGATTCGACCGAGAAACCAACCATAGCGCAATCACCGAGGAAGAAACGGGGATATGAATTATAAACCTGATGGGGCTTTCGAGCGGAGACTTTTCGCCCGCCGCTCCCGCCAGAAGGGATTTAAACATAACCCGCCTTTTAGCTGCAAGCGCAACAGAATGGGAAAATCCTCAGCAAAAGCAGTAGCATACACGCGCCTTACAGACGAAGGTTTATAAATATAAAATTACATAATCTACCACATATAGAGAGATGAAGCTTCCGCAATAACCGTCGAAAGGTGAGAGAATATGGCCTTCAAGGACAAATGGCAGAAATTCGTTGGTGCGGCGCAGAGGGCCGGCGCTGACAAACTGCTCAAAAACAAGCTGAACGAGCAGTCTTTCCACCGCCCCGACCATCTCTTCAAGGCATTGGCCAAAGAGGCAGGATATGCTACGTCGTTCCATGTGTTCGACTATGACAAAAACAAGACAGACGGCTCATTCTCCCCTGACAAGCGCGATAGGTTCCTGCTTGAATTCGTGCGCGAGGCAGTCAAACAATTCGATCCCGGCGCGGGCAACAACCACCTCTTTATCGCCGAGACGCTCGCCAAATACGAGTATGCGGCCAAAGTCCACAACCACGCTCCGGTCGACAAGGGCCAGGCGCCGGGCGAAGTCGTCATCTCGCTGAGCACGCGCATCAACCTCACCCGCATGCTTGAGGGCGAGGACCGCATCATCGAGGACGGCGTTCTGCTCAACGGAACTTTCGGCCACCGCGGCACTGCCACTGATTTCGACCAGCTCAACATCGGCACGCTGATGGCAGATTTGGCGTATCTCATCGACCACAGCCAGGAGGCCGGGCGGCCCCTGCCCACCTCCATCTTCATCACCGGCAAGGCATACGAGCCGAAGGATTTCGAAAAGGCGCAACAGGTTGTCACCGAGCTTAGGAACATGCTTTCCGCCTGCGACCCCGGTTTTGAGAATCAGGGCCGCAACTACTCTGTGGACGACGACGTGCACGATTATGCGGCCAAGTTCCGCGTGGTGTGCCTCGTGTTCGACATGAGCAAAGGCGAGCTTATGGTGGTGTCATCAAACCACAACCTCGAGCCCGTGCGCTACACAGACTGGGCGCAGCGCAGAGGAGATGACGCCAGGGTGGATGGGCTGTGCGAACTGCTTTCCGCCTCGGCAGAAGACATCCGGCGCTTCGACGAATGGGCCGAGGCAATCGGTCTGGAAAAAATGCTGCGTGAACCCAAGCCCAAAGACCAGCCGTGGAAGACGCTGCTCTCAAGCCTTGATTCGCTGGCCGGAGAAGCCAATGCTCAGTCGCAATACGCCGATTGGGCGGCACTCATGCGTGACCCGCACAAGAGGAAAGCCAACCGCTACAAGCTGGCCAACAAGATTTGGGGCTATTCGATGCTCAAGCGCCAGTGCCGCAACATCGAAGTGTTTGAAAAAGAATGGAAAAGCGTTTGGGAAATCGACAAAGTCCGCCAGGCAATCATGAGGATTGGCTGTGACGACGGGCGGGAGGAGTGCGACATCGCCGAATTCGCAGGCATTCTTACCAGGAGGGAGTTCTTCCACCACCTCGAACACCTCACAGACGGGGACGGGCCCATGCTCAAGAAGTTTTATTTCGTCTCGCATGAGGGATGCGGCTTCATTGGCGACATGATGGCGTTCGAGAAGGGGTTCGCGCGCCTGCTCGAGCTGATTGAAAGCGACTACGACAGGGAGAAAGAAATCTTCAGAATAGACCATGCGAAACGGGAGCGCCAGAAGCGGCTTGATTATTTCTCAGAGCGCCTCAAGCTCATCATCGGCAGCGGAGAGAGCATGGATTACGCTTTGGGCCCGGTGGCCATGAAGCTGCGCTTCGAGTCTCGCCTGCCAAGTGCGCTGGCTGACGAATACCGCATTTATCGCGGAGTATATTTTGAAGAGGACAAAAAGGTCAGGACCGAACCCCTGGATCAGGCCAACCGCGAGCTGACAATGTTCCTGCACGCCCTCTTTGTGGGCAATCCGCAGAAGAGCCGCATGGCCCTCAAGCGCGCCGCCGACGGCGAGCACGAGGTAATCAAATTCGACGCGGCCAATTTCTCGCTGAAGATGCCTGCAATGGAGAACGTGATGAACCGGATGCAGGAGGTCGGGCTCGGGGCCGAGGATAAGAAGCGCATCATGGAAAACGGCGGCATGCGCACGCTTGTCACTGAAGAGCTCAACCGCCTTGTCACTGTCCGCTACGGCGAGTGGCTGAAAGAATGGAACGACCTCCACCCCGACAAGCGCGTGGAGCTGGCCAGCATGTTCGAGACATTCTCCACAGGCCAGTACCTCGAGATTCCGCCCCGCCCATCCAGCGCCAAGGAGTATCTTGAGCCCGTTCGCAATGACTATGTGGTGAAAAATAGTTTCACCTACGACGAAATACAGGCTTACAAACTGCAGGGCGTTGACCTCGAGGCAATCGAGACGTGGCAGCCGTACAAGCTGCAGTGAGCTCTCGCGGAGATAGTCTGCTTTTTATTCTTTCCCGGCGCAACGT
>CAYIMK010000071.1:0-5198 GCA_964364595.1 Microcaldota archaeon
AAGGGCTCGGATGCCCACAAGGCCGCCGTGGTCGGCGACACGGTGGGCGCCCCGTTCAAGGTCACCGCCGGGCCGTCGCTGCACGTGCTGATAAAACTGCTGGCCACGATTACGCTGGTCTTGGCGGCGCTGTTCATCTGAGCGCGAAAAAGCACATTTTCTTTTTTATTTTTAATTATGTTTTTCTGCTTTTTCTTTCTTTTTTCTGTTTTCCTTCCACAATCGTTCTCTTTTATAAAACATTTGTTCTATAATAGATAACATGCTCCAGAAACTCCTGCGCTCCGGCGCCGAGGTCAAGGTCTTGGGGGTCGTGCTCTTCGAAGACGACCTTCATCTGCGCGAGATTGCCAGACGGGCCGGCATCGGCCCCTCCGAAGCCAAGCGCGAATTGGACATGCTGGTGTCCATCGGTCTGCTCCACTCCAAGCCCATCGGCCGCCAGCTCTTTTTTTCACTCAATGAAAGCTGCCCCTTCCTCCCAGACCTCAAAAACCTCTACCTCAAGACCGAGGGTGTCATACCGCAGCTCAAAGAGGCCTTATCGCGCGTGGAGGGCATCCGATTTGCTTTCGTTTTCGGCAGCATGGCAAGCGGCAAGGATAAGCCCAAGAGCGACATCGACCTTCTGGCAGTTGGCGAGATGGATGATGAGGAATTAGGCAAGCATATCTTCGAGGTCCAGAAGACGACCGGGCGGGAAATCAATTTCATCAATTGGACCGGAAAGGACCTTGCGAAAAACCTAAAAACGCCAGGAGCCTTCTTCAAGAGCCTGATGTCGAATAAGCGGCTCTGGCTGGTTGGAGATGAACCTGAATTTGCCGGAATTGCTCAGGAAAGGGCTGGTGCGCAAGGTGGCTCCAGATTTGCCGCTGGCAAAAGAGTTGTTGGCCAACGCCAGAAATGACCTGTTGGTCGCCCAGAAGAATATGGACGCGGGTGACAATGGCTGGGCGCTGGCGATTGCGTATAACGCCATGCTCAGCGCCGGCCGCGCGCTCATGGCTCAAGAGGGCTACGGCACCATGGCAGATGGCCATCATGTCGCCGTAGTCCAGTTCTGTTCCACCCGCCTCGGCCAGGAGGCCTCGGATTTGATTAATGCCTTCAACCATTATCGCGTGCGAAGACATGGCGTGTTCTACGGCCAATCTCCGCCCGTTGGCGAGAACGAAGCGAAGACAGCCATCGAGCGGGCCGGAGTCTTTTTGGACCTGGTGGAAAAGAAGACTTAGATGCTCGCCGGACTCATCTGTTTTTTCTTCCTTCCAGGTCCGAACGACCCGGCGTAGCCCCTTTTATGCCTTCTTCCCCAACCCCCCAAAAGAGGGATTTCGCATGAAAAAACGCCAGTACAGGACAGAGCCCGCCCAACCGGCCGCACACAAGGGAATTGTCGAACGCAGCGTCGGGCAACTGGGCGATGGCCTCATGGCCATACCGGGCGGCATCAGGGCCGTACCGGCCGGCACAGTGGATTTCTTCTCCCGCGCAATCGCCATGGCCAAAAACCCCCGGGCGGCGGCGGAGAAGGAGATGGAACGCGAGGTTGGGTGGAAGAACATCGTCTTTGACCTTGTCGGCATATTCTTCATCCTCGTGCTGGCCCTGGGCCTTATCATGGCGGCCGGCAGCCTCCTCGACGCGAAGGCGGCCAAGCAGCTTCCGCTCACCCTCGTGCCTGCGGCGACCCTCATAGTCGCGTTCCAGCTGATTCCCAGCATGGTGCTGATGGTGCTTCTCGCAGCCGCGGCCCTCCACCTAATGGCCGGCATAGGCGGCAGCAAAGGCAAGTTCGAGAGGATGGCACAACTGACCGCCATGGTGTGGGCGGTCGTCATACCCATCATTCTGGTTGTGGGAATCATCTCCAGCTTGGCCGGCCTGCCGGCGATGGTCGGATATGTCATCATGAACGTCTATCTCATCTATGCACTTGCCAAAGTCATGGCCGCGGCTTACCAGATGCCGTTCAACCGGGCCGTATTCATGACGTTCATCTACCAGCTGCTGATGGGCGTGCTGAGTTTCGTGGCCGCGGCCAACGCGCCGCCGGGCACCTTGGCGTAAAGAAGAAGTAAAAAGCCCGCAAAAAAAAGCTGCACGAATGCCAGCATGCAGCCAGTGTCACACGATTGCCAGCATGCGGTCATCGCGCAGGATGATGACGCGTATTTTCTTCGCTTTGAGCCGCAGGCGCAGGGCCCTGTCGTTGGTGGCCACCCACGCGCCGGTCTGCAATGCAAGAGTGATGAGCGAGCCGTCGGCAGGGCCGGAAGAGGCGAGGAGCTTTATCTTGCCCTCGCCAATCAGCTGCTCGATAACCCGGATGGCCGACCTCGCGGCCCTTGTGCGCTTGCGGTTCAGGGGGCTGGAGGCCATGGCATCCAGTTCGGCTTTGATGGACTGGGGCAGGCCTATCTCGAACGGCGAATCTTCGGACAGGCGCTCGATTTGAGAGAGGATGTCCATGCCGTTCTCGAACGGCATGAGCCAGAAGTTTGTGTCAAGGAGGATTGTGCGCATAGAAATCAGGTATTCTCCCTGCGTTTGAGCTCCTGCAGGCGGACCTGCAGAGAAATTGATATTTCCTGGCCCGGTTTTGAGGCCAGCAGCATCTCGACTTGGTTCAGCTCGAGCTTTTTGACAGCCAGACTGACGGCCTCCGGGTGAATCGAGCCGTCGCGCCGCAGGAAGTTGAATGCATCGCGCGAATTCATCTCCCGCGTCCGCCTGATTTGGTCAGCGCTGTCGATTTTGGCTGTTTTGAGTTTTTTGATGGACATGTCAAAAAATCCACTGAACCCGATGAAGCGGTTGCACCAGTACAACATGCTCTTTGGAAGCGGAGGTATTTTGGAGGCCATGTGAATCACCTTGAGCGGAATATGGCAAGCATGCCTGCGAGGCCAATCAGGCCGATTAGGCCGATAGATATCTGGCATTGCAGGCCGAAGGGCAGGGAAATCTTGACAGCCGCTGACGACTTGCTGCTTGCATTGCCGCTCGTGTTGTTGCCGGTGTTGCCGTCCAAAGATGCCGCGATGGCCTGCGCCTCTGCGCCGGTGTCACGGCCGGATGGCGGCGCCCCGAGAACGGCGCGGGCCACTTCGGCAAGAGTCAGCTGCTCGAGGTTGGCCGACTGGTTTTCAAGAGCACCCAGCTGGGCGGCCGGAATTGGCGGCGTGGCAGCTTTCTCAAGCGAGGCAAGACTTGCGGCGAAGGTGGCCGACTGGTTGTTCCCCGACTTGACCAGTTGAGCCACGGCAAGGCGGACCGACTTGATGCTGTTGGTGATGTGGTCCATGCGCGTCTGGCGGTCGGCAATGCGGGCCAGCAGCCGGTCCGACTGGTTCATCAGCTGCGGCTTTGTGCCGAGCGCGGCGTGGATGCGTCCCTGCGCGGCAAGGGCGCGCGTGGAATTAAGCGAATTCTTCCATGCAGTCATATCTGACGAGAGGCCGGGGTCGGACCATGAGCCGTTTGATGCGCTGATGTTCATGTCCATCGACGCCTGCCGCGCAGCCATGTCCTTGTCCATGGCCGACCAGATTGCTTGGCGGTTCTTGGAATAGTTCAGCCAGTCGGCCGTGGCCTGCGCCAGCGCCTGCGCGCTGGCGGCCTGCGCGCCCACGCTGTCCAGACGGGAGCTGACCTGGGTCCATGCGCCGGCGGTGGCGGTCCAGTTCGAGTAGCCGGTCCAGTTGGTGCGGGCGCAGAACTCGAAGCACGTGGAGCGGTTGTATTTGGTGCAGTCGGCATCATAGCGGGTGCGGTAAAGGTCGTTGTGCATGAATATGTCGAATTTCGCCTGCGCGCTGTTCATGCTTCCCTGCACGCTGCCGGCGTAATCTGCCGTGGGGGATGGGGATTGAAGTGTTGCGTTGAGAGCATTGATGCTGGTGTTGAAGTCGGTGCGGCGCAACTGCCAGTCCACCATGGCCTCCCAGAAGCCCTCGGCATTAATCATGGAGGCGGTCTGGGGGTTGGCCTGCGCGGCCTTGACGCAGCTGGTCTTGTCAAAGCAGGGGAAGCGGTCCACGGCCGTGAACTGGGCGCAGTGGGCCTCGGGCACGGCGCGCACGGCTTGCAGCGCGGCCAGAGAGTCCCTTGTGACTCCGAGGGCGCTGTAGAAGCCGGAGGTGAGCGTGATGTTCTTTTCCAGGAGTGCCTGGATGCGCACCATGTCGGTGACCAGTTGGCTGTTTTCCACCATAAAGCTCGGGCGGCCGTCGAGAGCAAGGAGCTGCACTAATGAGCCGTCGGATGCGAGCGACTGCGACTGCAGGTCCATGTTCAGCTCGATGGAGCCGGAGATTTCGGGCGGCACGGACTGCGCGTGCAAAGCGGGCAGCAGGGCTGCGAACAAGAGAATAATGGCTGGCAGAATCATCCCACGCATGAGTTCACCACAGGGAAGAGAGGGAAGAGGAGAAAATAAAGCAATAGGTCGGGTGAGCGGACGGGGGAGAGGCGGGGAGGCCGGACAGCGGTTTATTGACCGGACCTGGAGCGGGCCTCGAGGCCCCGCGCTTATTCGGCTTTGGGGCCAGCTTACCCGGTTACCAATCCAATATGTATCCGAACATTAGCGGGGCGACGATTGTGGCGTCCGACTCGATGACGAACTTGGGCGTGTCTATGCCGAGCTTGCCCCAGGTTATCTTCTCGTTCGGCACCGCGCCGGAGTATGAGCCGTAGCTCGTTGTCGAATCGCTGATTTGGCAGAAGTAGCCCCAGCGCGGCACGTCCCATTCCAAATCCTGTGTCATGAGCGGCACGGCGCAGATGGGGAAGTCGCCGGCAATTCCGCCGCCGATTTGGAAGAAGCCGATGGCCCCCCCGCTGGATTCTGATTTATACCAGCCGACCAGCTCGTGCATGTATTCGAGGCCGGACTTGACCATGGTGGTGCTCTTGATTTTCTTCTGCATCATGCGGGCCACGATGATGTTGCCCATCGTCGAATCCTCCCAGCCGGGCACGAAGAGCGGCAGGTTCTTTTCCGCCGCCGCCAGGAGCCACGAATTTTTCGGGTCAATCTGGTATTCGTCTTTCAGCACGCCTGAGAGCAGGAGCTGGTAGAAATATTCGTGCGGGAAATAGCGCTTGCCTTCGCTTTCCGCAGTTTGCCAGAGCTTGAGGATGTGGCCCTCGATTTTGCGGAATGCCTCGTCTTCGGGAATGCAGGTGTC
>CAYIMK010000072.1:0-5195 GCA_964364595.1 Microcaldota archaeon
CACCTCTTCCAGCACAAGCCAGCAGTCACTCATGATGGAACTGTTCGAAAAAGCGCTCGGGGCCTTGCGCTATCCGGTGCAATTGTCGGTGCTGGTCTGCCCTCTAGACACATCAGACCATATCCAGAAGCTGGAGGAACGCCGCTCGCTGGCCGAGCACCGCAAGGCCAACTTCTCGGGCAGCCGCACTTCGGACGAGGCCGCGAAGCTTGAGCGTGAAATCGAGGCCTACAATGCCCAGATTAGGCGTTTGTCCGGCGGCGAGAAGCCCATGAAGGTGGCCGCATGGGCCGCCACCACTGCGTTGGGCCTCACGCGCGAGGAAGCCATCAGCCGCGTGCGGGCGCAGGCGCAGGAAAGCATTTCTGTTTTGTCCGGCTCGCTGGCCTGCACTGTGTCCGTGCTGGCGGGCGATGAATTATTGCGCGCCTCCGACTGGCAGAAGTGGGTGCCGGTCAGCCGGGCGGAACTGGAAGACCAGACTTTTTAGCCGCTCAGGATACCTTTTTAGCCCCCCGCCCCCTCTTTTCCTCTATGGGCCGACTGACGCCCCTCACTGTTTTCAGCCGGGATTTGGCCAAGCGCCGCTTCTGGGTGCGCCCGCCCGAGCCAACGCCCGACCTTCTCATGGCTCCGCCGGGCGAGGGAGTATACTTGGGCCGCAGCTCCATGCTGGCCGTGCCGGTCTACTGGGATTTCCACCGATTGGCCAACCCCCATCTGGCCGTGGTGGGCATGACTGGTTCGGGCAAATCATATTTCATCAAAACGCTCATCACCCGCGCGTGGCACCAGTGGTCCACGCCCTCGCTCATCCTTGACTGGGCGGGAGAGTACAGCCCGTGGGTGGAGGCAGCCGGCGGGCGCGTGGTCCGTTTGGGCAAGTCAGCCGGTCTCAACGTGCTGGACTGCCGGCCTTCGGGAAGAAAATTGCTGCCAGAGCAGAAGGATGCGGAAGGGGCAGAAACCCAGCAATCCGCCGTGCGAGGGAAAAAAGAAAAACATCCCAAAAAAGAAGACTCACAATCAGCCGAATTTGCCTACACGCCGCGCTTCCGCATAGAGCAGCTGGTCACCTCGTTCAAAATCCTCGGCGAGCTGGGCCATCACCCAAGAGCCGTGCGTCTATTACAAGAGTCATTGGAGGGAGCATTCCGAAAAAAACACATCAATCCTGACAAGCCGCTCTCGGCCTCGCGCTCCTCACAATCTCTCCCAACATTACGCGATGCGCTCAAGCTTTTGCATAAGCGCGCAGGCAAAAAATCCAAAGATGACGACGCATCCGCCGCCTTGGGCTTGATGGAATTCTTCTGCCCGCCCGGCGCGGACTACTTCTCTCGCCCAGGTGGCCTTCGCTTGGAGGATTTGGTCGGCCCGGGATTAGTGTCGGTCGACCTCTCCGGCCTGCCGCACGAAGCCCACCGCTCACTGGCAGGCCTCACCATTTTGCAACTGCTTAAGGAGCGCATGCGCTCTGAAGGCTGGAGCCGCACCCGCCGCCTCCGTCTCTTGGTGGTGGCCGACGAGGCGTGGAAAATAGCGCAGGACGAGCGCTCGGATTTGGTGGCCATAATGCGCGAGGGGCGAAAATACGCCTTCGGTTTGGTGGTGGCTTCACAAAACCCGACCGACCTCTCGCCAACCATCTTCTCCAATGCCGGCACCATGCTGGCCTTCCGTCTGCAATTGCACGAATATAGAGAACTGTTGCGCCAGTCATTGCAGGCGCCGCCTACTCTTACACAGCAGCTTGAGCGCCTCGCCGTTGGAACGGCGCTGGTGCGCTTCGCATGGGACAAACCCGGCGAGTCGGCCATGCCGTTCCTGCTGGATGTCGAGGGCGAGGAGCCGGCAAGCCCGTGGAAAATCAAGGTGGATGATATGGATGTTGATATCGAACGCGAGGATTTGCGCAAGCGCCTCTGGCGCCTGGGCCTGAGCGATGCCCAGATTTCATCTGTCTGCTCCGCCTTCGAGCGTTCCGACCGCACGCTGGCGGCCGAGGAGCTGGCCCGCGTGCTGACGGGCTTCGGCCTCAGCCGCTCCGTCATCCTCTCCTTCCTCCGCGGCCTTGGAGTGCCGGACGACCAGCTGGTGCGCCTCTTCTCAAGACTTGCCGCGCGCAGTTTGGGCGTGCGGCCGGACGAGCTGGTTTCAATCGAGGTGTCGCATGGCCAAAAGAAGTAAGCCGCAAAAAAAGCTGAAGCGCTTGGGGCGCCGCGCGAGCAGCCGCGCCAGCGAGCTTGATTCATCTTTTGCGCAAGCGGGTTCATCAGAGTCGGTTCATTCAGCATCTATCCCCGCCGAATCTTCCGCGCCTCTTCCCGTAAGCATGGGCCGCTCTCCCCCCCCGTCAAATCCGCTCTCGCGCGGCCTCACGCGCCTCGTGGCCGGCCGCGGCAGGCAGGAGCCGCCGCCATCCATCCTCTCGCTTGACGTGCCCATCCGCCTTAACGGCACTCCAAACCAGTGGGTTGCCGCACTCTCGGACTTGGGTTTCACCGCCGCGCGAGTTGGCAGCGGCCGCCTCGAGCTTGAAACGGCCGAGTCACTCGATTTGGCGGGCCGGCCGCACCAGTTCATCCGCATCGGCATGGGCGCAGCCGGCGCGCAGGTGCAATACACCCAAACCGCCGGCCAGCATCCGGCCCGCAGAAAGCTGCAGGCCCTGCAGCTGCTCATGCTTACGCTCTCGGCATCGAACGCCCTCTCATCTCAATCCCCCTTCGCGCAGGTGGTGGCAAACGGCATCTCGTCCGCACTCGAACTCACCGACACCAGCGCAGACGCGCTCAAGCTCAAATCCGAATCATTGGAAAAGCAGGTGCGCGAGCTGACAAGCCGCCTGCGCCAGCTTGAAGCCCAGCGGGAGCTGGACGCGCGCCGGCAGGTGGCGGATGCCCATGCCATCCAGACACTGCAGGACCGGCTCACCAGGCTCGAAACCCTGCCGGATTCAGCGCTGGCCGATGAGCTGATGGAATGGCTGCGTGCGCACGACGGTGCAATCAGCATCGGGGATTTCTCCCGCCATTCTGGCGTTGCGCACGCCCGCGTCGAGGACATGCTCGACCGCTTGTGCAAGGCGGGGCGCATCCAGCGGGTGAATGAATGAAGAAAAAAATCAAAAAGAAAACAAAAAAGCAGGTTCGCTCCGCCCGCTCCGGAGCCAGCCGCCAAAAATCATCCGCCCGCTCCGCGCCTGAGTCGGCCATGCGCTTTAAAATAATCAATTCCGCGCCAATGCTTGCGCACTATCGCATCCTCAGCCGCCCAGCCAGCCCCCTTGCCCAAGTCAAGGGCTGGCTTTCGCGCCGAAAAGTCAGGTGAACAAATGGCCCTCATCCGCATTTCACAAAAAGACCTGTGCAAGCTCTCAGGTCTCAAACCTGCGCAGGTCGAGCCCACGCTCACCTCCTTGGGCATCCCGCTTGAGGGCACCGAGGGCGACGAGCTGGCTTTGGAAATCACGCCAAACCGCCCGGACTGGCTGTCGGTGGAGGGCGTGGCGCGCTCATGTTATTCTTGGCGCACGGCAAAACCAAAATTATACAAGGCAGCTTTGCCCGGTGCCCAAGCCCGCGACGCCAACACCCTCTCCAATTCCGGCCCAGTTCATTTTATCCTCAATGCATCAGTGCGCGATGTCCGTCCTGTTTTGGGCTCGGCCATTGTCCACAACGTCCAGTTGGACGAGAACCAGCTCGCCTCCCTTATCCAATTGCAGGAGAAATTGCACGACACTCTGGGCCGCGGCCGGCGCAAGATGGCCATCGGCCTGCATGACATGGCCGGCATTCAGCCGCCTTTCACTTACAAGGCGGTCGGACGCGAAGAGGTGCGCTTCGTGCCTTTGGGCCGCTTCGCGCCCATGACGCCGGAGCAAATTCTCTTGGAGCACGACAAGGGCCGCGAATACGCGCACCTGGTCGGCGCGCGCTGCCCCCTCATCACAGACAAGAACGGCGAAGTGCTCTCATTCCCTCCAATCATCAACGGCGAGCGCACGCGGGTCGGCCTGTCCAGCCATGATTTGCTCATCGACTGCACCGGCACCAGCGAGGAAACGGTGCGCGTGACGGTGAACATTCTGGCCGCAGCCCTCGCAGACAGGGGCGCGCAAATCGAAGAAGTTTTCATCAATTCCAAACCCTACTCAATTTTCAAGCCGCAGGTGCGCCCCATCCCGCGAGTTGGCGCCAGCAAGCTGCTGGGCCTGCCTCTGGATGCGCCGGCGCTCATCCGCCATCTGGCGCGCATGGGGCACGCGGCAAGCGCCAAGAGCGTGCACTCGCCCGCTTTCCGCTCAGACATTCTTGACGAGGTCGACCTCATCGAGGACATCGCCATCTCAATCGGCTACAACGAGCTGCCCATGCCTTTGCCATCTTTTGGCTCCATCTCCTCATCTGTAGAAGATTATGCCTCCCTGCACGAGGCCGCATTGGGCTTTGGCTATTTCGAGGTCATGAGCTGGATTCTCACAAGCGAGGCGGTGCTCAAAAAATCGGAAATGCAAGGCCCGGCCCTGCGCGTGAGCAATCCGCTCACTGAGGAATTCACAACCCTGCGCCCATGGCTCTATCCAAACCTTCTCGACATTCTTGCGCATTCCAAATCCGAGCCGTTGCCAATCTACCTCTACGAGATTGGACTCGTCGAGAGGCCCCGCTCGCCTGATGCAGAAACCGCGCCCGACTTTACACAGGCCGCCCACCTCTCCGCCATCTCCACGCACCCGAAAAGCGGATTCTCGGAAAATTGGGCCCACTTGAGCGGGCTGGCCCGCTCCATGGGCGTGCCGCTCACTCTGCGCGAAGAAGAAATCCCCGGCTTCATTCCGGGCCGCTGTGCCCGCGTGGCGCTGAAAGGCGAATCGGGCGCTGCCGGCTCCAGCCGCGTCATCGGTCTTATCGGCGAAGTGCATCCGCGCGTGCTGGAGGCGTTCGGCTTGGAGCAGCCGACGGTGCTGTTTGAAGTGGAGGCTGATGCGCTGATGAACAAATCAGCCGCGAAGAAAAAAGAATAAACAAGATTATTTTCTTTTACTTTTCAGGCGCATACCCATTCGTCTGCCCTTCAGCCACATAAGCCAAAGCCATCAGCCGCCGGCCCAAGGAAGTCGAATTCCAGCGCACCGCCAGCCGCCAATCGTTCGCCTTGAGCAGTTCGGGCGGCACCGCGCCCCACAC
>CAYIMK010000073.1:0-5130 GCA_964364595.1 Microcaldota archaeon
TGGCGGGTTTTTATTTTCTTAATGCGGGAGGATGCCATGCTCAAGGCGATTGTATTTGATTTGGACAAGAGCTTTTTTGCCCGGCAATCGACGGCTCTTGGGAGCCGTCGGTGCGCCATCGGCCTCAAGGGCCGATGGCCGAGGGCAAAAAACCTCGGAAAACCAATTATCATTGGCAATGCCCGAACGACCTGATGGATGTTGGTTCTCATGCTGAAAGCGATTGTTTTCGACCTCGACAACACACTGGTGAATTTCTGGGTGTTCAAGAAGGAGGCCAGCGCCGAGGCGGCCAAAGCCATGGTGGGGGCCGGCCTGCCCATGTCGGCAGAGAGGGCCGAGGCGCTGATTTTCAACATCTACAAGACGCACGGCGTGGAATACCAGCAGACATTTTCAGAAGTCATCAAGCCGTTCGGATTTGAGAAGCATCTGTTCGAGAGAATACGTGATGCCGGAATAGTGGCTTATTTGCGCAAGAAGGAGCAGGTGCTCAAACCGTATCAGGGTATTGTCGAAACGCTGGCCGAATTGAAAAAAGAATACAAACTGGCTGTGCTCACCGACGCGCCGCGCGAGCAGGCGCACAAAAGGCTTGAATTCACTGGTTTACAGGATTATTTTGACGAGGTGGGCACATTCCATGACACCAGCGTGATGAAGCCGGGGGCTGAGCCGTTTTTGCATATTTGCAAAAAATTGGGCATACAACCGGCCGAATGCCTCATGGTGGGCGACAATCCGGCGCGCGACATGAAAGGGGCGCGCGACGTAGGCATGAAGACGTGTTTGGCCAAGTATGACCCTTATTTTGAAAATGAGGGGCCGAAAAGCGATTTCGAGATTGACAGACCGGGGGAACTGCTTGAAGTGGTGAAAAAGCTCTCGGGAGCAGGAATATAAATTGTTATAGACGGATATAATATATGGCTGAAACTCCCCTGCTGAGAGTTCCGGGCAACGCTTCGTCCAAAGTGAAAAAGAGCGTCTGCGAGCTGCATGAGCGCCTGCTTAGCGCCGGTTTTTCTCCAGTAAACTCCCCTCTTTTAGTCAAACAGAACGAACTCGTCTACAACCGCGGCATAAGCGCCGAAGGACGGGACAACGGCAAATCCAATTTCTGTGTATTTGTCAAAATCGATGGAAACAAGGCAGAAACCCTGTTTTTTGACCCCGACTTCGGCCCGAATGCGGCACTGCTCAAACAGGACCAGATATACCGCGAGATGAAAATCACCGGTTTTACGGCCAAGGGCCTTGATGAGGTGATGACCGGAATAACTGCAGCGGCAGAGAAGAAGCCGCTCACTTCCTATTTCACTGTGCTGCATGGCCACACCGGCTTTATTGACAACATCAATCTTTTGGAAAACCATTATGATGACGGCGAGTCGGAACAGGCGGCCATCGTGCGCCAGCTCATGCTGCATCACTATGATCTGGATTTCATGGGCATGCACAACAATTTCGTTGCAGAGCTTTATCACAGCCAGACAAAGCTGGAGCGGCAGGCGGGCATCATCAAGCTTCCGTCAGTGGAAGCCACGGTGCCGATAAGCGACGAGGGAGCGAACGGGCCGCATGAAAACATCTGGTTCGCCTCCCCGCGCGAGGCGCTGGCTTATCACCAGCGGTTCTTCAAGCACCGCACAGGAAAATACCCCCCGTATGCAACCAAGTCGAGCATGGACGAGATGATGAGGCACAATAGGCGCCTGTCCGAAGATGGAGGGGCGGCGTTTGGGATACCGCATGCGGCCGCCGCCAGCATCATCAGCTGGCTGGGGCGCGTGTCGACCGGAGAGTGGAGCCGCGAGGCGCTGGAAAAACATGTGCGGGAGGACATACAGGGCATTGGCGCGTTCAATCTTGACATTTCGAACAGCAAGCTTGTTTCAGACAACCCTTCCGAGATGAAATATTTCATTGATTTGGTGAGAGATGGGTGGAAGACCGGCGACAAGACGTATAACAATGTCGTGAACATGGCGTGGTCGCAGCAGATGAGAAAACAATTCGGCACATTCATGTACGCTGACCACGATTTGCACAAATACCCCGACTTCTCATACGGCGGCTCTATTCAGGGCTTGGGCAAGATGTTCAACGTGTTTGTCTTTGACCCGTTGGTTGTGCGCGACCACAAGCCTGATGCGCGGGAAGTGGTGAAGTTGATGCACAGCCCCATTCGTGCTGAGCGCATTTTGGCCATGATTCCCTATGATGCGCATGAGATGGATTTGGTGGACGCGCGCAACTATCTCACGTTCTGGGACCGCATCAGCAAAAGCGTGGAATTTGTCGGCAGAATATTCAAGACCGCGCCCGAAATCTGGGATGAAATCATCAGCGTCATCCAGACGAGGTATAAGTAGGAATGACTCACCGGTTCGGCAGATTGGCACAAACTTATTTAAACATATGTTAATCTAATTTTAACTAGTTTAAACTAAGAATTTGGAGGTCTTGGCATGGCCACGGCAGTCAGCATCATCCTGGACGGCAAGCTCGAGCGGTTCGTCAACCATTACATCAAGGACGGTTACGCCGCCTCCAAGACCGAAGTGCTGCGCCTGGGGCTCATCAAACTCAAGCAGTCGGAGCAATACGAGGACATCTCCGACGACCCAGAGCTTTTGGATTATTTGCGAAAAGTCAAAAGCGGGGAGATAAAACCGACGTTTGGCGGCAAGCCCAAGGACTTGAGCCGGATTATCAGCTCGCATAAGGCTTGAGCGGAAAGCCGCCCTCCTCCTGTTTATATTTCTCCGGCCGTATCTGGCGTGTTCATGCACGCGGCCGACCGTTCCGATGCCTATCTGGCCCAGCGCTCCAAGCTGGACAAATCAGTTCTTACGCGCATTCTGGATGCCGAATCCAAAGTGCTGCGGGTTCCCGAACTGGGCAAACCCCTGTCAAACGAATTAAGCGGCTTGTTCTCAGAGCACATCGGCAGATGGAGAATCATTTACACCTATGATGATAGCACAGTCTACTTTTTGCATTGCCGGAAGAGAAAAGAAGGATATTAGAAAATAAAAATCTGATTCTACGAGCAGCCGGTCGTCTCGCCGCAATCCGTGCACACAACGCACGTGCCGTTCCTCTTCATCTTCACCGAGCCGCAGGTGGAGCACGTGTCGCCGGTAAATCCCTGCTGGCGCGCCTCCTTCACCCTGCCGTCGCCCTCGTCTTCCTCGAAAACGGCCGGAACGGGCTGGATGGAGGAAGCTGACGGGCCGGATAGGGTTGGGGCGGGCCCTTCAAGCCGCTCCTGTTTTGACATTCCCCCTGCCGCGGTGGGCGCGTCAGGCGCTGGCAGTTTTGTCTGGCCTTCAGGCCCCGCAACCGCATGGGACGAGCCGTTGCCGCCCAAATGATTTTCGGGCGGCTTGATGTTCACCAAATCCACGCGGTGCAGATATTCGTAGCCAAGGGCGCGGAAGACATAGTCGATGATGGAGGTGGCGCTCTTGATGTTCTCATGCCCCGCCACCGGCCCGGCCGGGTCGAAGCGGGTGTAGGTGAAGGTGTCCACGAACTCCTCGAGAGGCACGCCGTACTGCAGGCCCTTCGACACGGCGATGGCGAAGCAGTTGAGCAGCGCGCGGTAGCCCGCGCCCTCCTTGTACATGTCGATGAAAATCTCGCCAAGAGAGCCGTCGGGGTATTCGCCGGTCTTGAAATAGACCTTGTGGCCGCCCACGCGCGCCTCCTGCACAAAGCCGCGGCGGCGGCCGGGCAGCTTGCGGCGCTGCAGTGTGGAGGAAACGGCAGGCAGGACGGAAGCCGGGGCAAGAGCTGAGGACGGAATGACTGCCAGCGGAGCATCGGCGATTTTCTCTGCCTCTTCGGCCAGCTGCTGCAGATACGCCAGCTCGTCCTCGTCCTGTGCCAGCGAGTTGAGGGGCTGCGAGAGCTTCGAGCCGTCGCGGTAAAGCGCCATGGCCTTGAGCATCTGCTTCCACGAAAGCCAGTAGGCCTCCTGCACGTCGGCGAGGGTGGCGTCGGACGGCATGTTGATGGTCTTGGAAATGGAGCCTGAGATGAAGGGCTGCACGGCCGCCATCATGCGGATGTGGGCCTGATAAGCGATGAAGCGCTTGCCCTTTTTGCCGCATTTGGAGGCGCAGTCGAACACCGGCATGTGCTCGACGCGCAGGTTGGGCGCGCCCTCCAGAGTCATGGTGCCGCACACATAGTCGTTGGCGGCGTCGATTTCCGGCCTGCCGAAACCGAGGAATTTGAGCAAATCGAACTGCGGATTGTCCAGGTCCGCCTGGCTGACGCCAATCGAGCGCAAAAAGTCCTCGCCCAGCACGAAGCGGTTGAACGCGAAGCGGATGTCGAAGGCGGACGGCATCTGGGCCTCGAGCGCGGCGAGCTTGTCGAGCGAGAAGCCCTTGGCCTTCAGCGATTCGGAATTGATGGAAGGCGCGCCCATCAAACTGCCGTGCCCCTTGCAGTAGCGCTCGATGTCGCCGATTTGCGCCGGCGCGTAGCCGAGGTGGCGAAGCGCCTTGGAAACAGAGGCATTGACGATTTTGAAATAGCCGCCCCCCGCCAGCTTCTTGAACTTGACAATTGCGAAGTCGGGCTCGATGCCAGTTGTGTCGCAGTCCATCAAGAGCCCGATGGTGCCGGTGGGCGCGATGACAGTTGTCTGGGCGTTGCGATAGCCCCATTTCCCGCCCGAGACGACGGCGCGGTCCCAGGTTTCGCGCGCTGCGGCGACCATGTAATTGGGCACGAATGAGGGATTTATGCCCAGGGGCTTGACTGTGAGGCCTTCGTAATCGCCTTCGGGCACATTGTGCGCCGCGCGGCGGTGGTTGCGCATGACGCGCAGCATGGGCTCGCGGTTGCGCTCGAACGCCGGGAAGGAACCCAGGGAGGAAGCCATCTCGGCGGACGTGGCGTATGACTCGCCGGTGAGAATCGCGCTGAGCGTGCCGGCGATTGCCAGCGCCTGCGGGCTGTCGTAGGGGATGCCCATCATCATGAGCAGAGTGCCCATGTTGGCATAGCCCAAACCCAAGGTTCGGTATTCGAAAGAGCGCTTCGCGATTTCGGCAGATGGGAATCCGGCCATGAGAACTGAAATTTCGAGCACCATGGTCCAGAGGCGGA
>CAYIMK010000074.1:0-5054 GCA_964364595.1 Microcaldota archaeon
CCGCTGTATCTGACCCGCTAAAGCGGGTAGGGTTAGCGGTCTGAAGCTACCCTAACGAGCGGGCCATTAGACGAGGAGCGAAGCGACTCGGCGTATGGCACGAGGGGGGCGTATGGATTTTTCGCCAAAACAGAGCCGACGGCGCGGAAAGCGCGGGAATAGGAAGCCGACAGGCGCCGATTGGCCGAGAGGCGGCCGGCCATTTTCGCCACCTGCGCATAGGTGCGGGTTTCGCCTTTTGGAATGGAATAAACGGCGGCCAGAACTGCCTGCGCAAATGGGGAAAGAGAGGGCCATCCGGCCGATTGCCCGAGTTTGCGGGGGATGGGATTTGAGCGGGCACTGCCAGCGGTTGGAGGTTTTTTGGTTTTCTTTTTCCCAGGTTTTTCTTTTCCCGCAGGAAAAGAAAAAGCTGCGCGGGGGATGGTTGTTTCCATGAAGTTACCAGAATATAACATAATAAAAAGACAACCGTCCAAATAGCAGGTATCGACCCATAGAGGAGAGACCTTGTCACCCGGACTTCTCAAAAACGGAAACGGCTACAAAAACGAGATGACGCGAATTGTGGGCCAGTTCAACTCAGACATGTCGATTATCCTGAGCATGAAGCACAAGATGGAGCAATCGGACAAGAACGGCCTGGTGTTCGTCGGCGGCTCGGCCCGCGTGAAGCCGGACAACGGGCTTGCGGACAGGAATTTTTTCGATTACCTGCCGTTTGTTCCGAAAACCAGGCATTGCACTTATGAGCAGGCCGGAGAGCTGGCACAGCTTCTGGCCAAAAAGAAGTTCGCAGTAGTCATTGGGTATGGCACCGGTTTCATGGAGGCGTCCGCCAAAGGCGCCGGCCAGGTCCCGGATTCGCTCGTCTTCGGCGTGCAGACGCAGAATCTGGCCCGGAAGGAGGGGTTCAGCGACGAGAACCGCATTCAGGGATATGTCGTCAATTCCATGGAAGCGCGCGAGCTCGCCATGCTGGCCAACAGCTCGGCAGTCATCCTCTTTCCAGGGGGCCTCGGCACCCTTGATGAGCTGATTCAGGCCCTCACGCTCATGCAGCTGAGGCAGCTTCCGCCCATGCCCATCATCCTCATGGGGGGCAAAAAGCGCTGGCAGGGCTTCTTCGACTGGCTGGAGGCTGGCCCCATCAAGGCCGGCATGATAAGCGCCTGGGGGCAGCAGATTCTCAAGGAGCATGTCTATTTCCCAAAGACGGATGCCGAAGTGCTGGACATCCTCGAGAACAAGCGCGGCCGGCCGGCACCGCTCGACATTTTCGAAATGACCGGCCTTTTCTCCGACGATTTGAAAAAAGCGTTCGAATCCATGGAAAAGCTGCAGCATCCCGTCATCGCATGCTTCGGCTCGGGAATGTGGATGAACAAAACCGATCCGCTGTACGTGTCCGCTTACCAGATGGCGCGACGGGTGGTTGAAAACGGCTGGAATGTCTACAGCGACGGCTTCGGCGGCACCATGGGGGCCGTGCATCAGGCGGCGATGGACGCGGGCTTTGATTCGGTCGGGCTGGTGAACCCGAATGACTGGCCGGAAAGCCAGGACTCCCAGCGATTATACATCCCGATGAGTTTGCTTTGCACCCGCAACCACATCCTGCGCGAGTCGGACGCAGACCTTGTCTTCCCGGGCGGTTTCGGCACGCTGAATAACACGTTCAAGAACGCGGTGGGCATCCAGATAGGCGAGTTAAAGCCCCGGCCAATCCTGCTCATGAACTACGAATTCTGGATAGCCGGCAGGAAGCAGGGGCTGGTTGGCTGGATGGAGAGGGAGATAGTTGGCAACGGCTATGCCGACCAGGAGATCTTTGACATCCTCAAGCTGGTGCCCAACCACGGCAAGGAACAGGACCGGGCGATTGAAATCCTCGGAGAGTCGCTAAAAGAAGCGGCTTAGGGCTGCACTTCCAAGTGATAGAAGAAATCGTCTTCCTCGATGCCGTCTTCGCTTTCCCCTTCGTCATAGTCCAGTCCTTCGTGCGCGGGCTTTGACTTTTTCCCGGCTTTTTCTTCTTTTTTGTTTTTTTTCAAAACTTTCGGCGGCGAGCAGACCGCGCGGTATAGTTCCGCATATTCTGCCTGCGGCTCCACCCTTGTCTTGAATCCGGCATTGGTGAGCGAGGCGGACAAATAGAGGAAATTCACGTCCACAGTCCACTGGGAATTGTATTCGCGCACCAGCGAGAGGTTCCAAATCTCGGCAGGCATGACGAAATCCTCTGCGCGGTAGAAGCCGTAGTCGAAGATATCGACGCGGCCCTCGTCCGCAAGATGATGGGAGAGAAAGAGTAAAGCATTTCTGGCCGTGCGGCTGACGGGCAGATGGTAATCTTCCGGCAGGGCGCGCATCATCTCCTGCTCCGGCCGCTCCAGCGCCTCCCACGGCACCGGCACAGTATGAGGCTGCAGATGATTGTCATAATGGACTGTTGACAAGTCCTCTCCTGAGCGGACAAAGACGTCGGCAGGCAGGTCACAGAAGAGTTCGTTGCAGCGGATGAGGTCAAAAGAAATATTCGGGAACACTGACTCAGAATTTTCGTTCAATTTGTTTGGATGAGCCGCATCCCATTCCAAAATTTCGATTTGGCTGGCGAAGCCCTCGGACGCGAGCCGCGCTTTGGCTTTCTGCAGCATGGGCTTGGAGAAATCGGCCAGAGTGTAGCGGAGCATGGATGAGATTTGGGTGCCGTTCTCGCGGTCTGCCTCGGCTAATTCCTGTAAAAAGCCGAGAGCGAACGCGCCCTCGCCAACTCCGGCCTCGAGCACCCCGTAACTTTCTTGAGGGTGCAAAAGCGCCCACTGGTGGAAGGCGTTGGCATTTGCACAGGTGAGCAAGCCGTGCGGGGATTGCGCATAGGTCTCGAAGTCTTCGTAGATGGAGGTGGAGGCCGACTGGTAGTAGGCCGTGTTGCGCTCGGCCATCCATGCGCTGAGGGGCTTTAGTTTGGACGCGGCCATGTCAGAACCATCCTTTGCTCTCTTAGAACCATCCTTTCTTTTTCTGTTTCTTGCCGGATTTTTCTTCTGGTTTTGATTTGTCTTCGGGCCGGGATTTTTCTTCCGGTTTTGATTTGTCTTCTGTTTTGGATGATGCCAGATTATCGAACTGGTGTAGAATCTCTTTCTGCTCGTTGTTCAAATCACCGGGTTTGGGCACTTGGATGATGACGCGGACCAGCAAATCGCCCCGGCCCTTGCGCTGCAATTGGGGCATGCCCATCCCGCGCAGGCGCAAAAGCGTGTGCGATGGCGTGCCGGCCGGCACGGTGACTTCCGCCTCGCCTTCAAGAGTCGGGGCGCTGACGTGGCCGCCCAGAACGGCCGTGGCGAAACTGACCGGCAACTCGGTGTAAATGTTCTCCCCGTCGCGCTCGAAGCGGGAGTCGGGCTCCACGCGCACACGCACGAACAAGTCCCCCGCCCCCTGCGGGCTGGCCTCGCCAAGCCCCGACATGCGCAAACGCATGCCGTCCTCGATTCCTGCCGGAATCTGCACTTCGACTTTTTCGTCTTTGGGCTTGAAGCCCCGGCCTGAGCAGTCGTGACAGGTCTGGGCCGGCAACTGCCCTCTTCCATGGCAGGCGGAGCAGGGGCTGACGGTTGCGATGCGGCCAAATCCGCCGAATGAGCGCACGGTCTGCACCTGCCCATGCCCGTTGCATTTGGAGCAGTTCTTGAAGCCCGCGCCGGGGGCGGCGCCAAGGCCGTCACAGGTGGAGCAGGGCGCGTTTCTTCGGAATTCAATCGTGCGGGTGGTGCCTTTGGCGACCTCTTTCAATGAGATGCGCACTTCTGATGCAAGGTTGGAGCCGCGCGGGCTATGGGCTTGGCCGAACATGGAGCCGAATACGGAGCCAAAGGGGCTGTCGTCGTCCATGCCCTCGAATGAAAAGCCCATGGTGCGGAAGAGGTCGGCAAAGTCCGCGCCGCGGAAGATGTCCTCCCGTGAGAAGCGCTGGTCGAAGCCCGCATGGCCGTACTGGTCATAGACCTTTCTTTTCTCAGGGTCGGAGAGGGCGGCATAGGCCTCTGAAATTTCCTTGAATTTTTCCTCGGCACCGGTGTCCTTGTTTCTGTCCGGATGGAACTGCATGGCCAATTTTCTATAGGCCGATTTGATGTCGTCTACGCTGGCGGTTTTGGGGACGCCCAGAGTTTCGTAGTAGTCACGTTTGGAAGGCATGCGGCAGACCTCTCATGTAGCTTCTAGACCTCTCGCATCACTTCTTCTTGAACTCCGCGTCAATCGGCTCATCACCAGAGCCTCCCGAGCCGGGGAAGCCCGAACCCGCGCCGCCAGAACCCGAACCGGCTCCGCCGGATGAGCCAGCGCCTTCGCCTCCGGCTCCGCCCGATTTCTTGTAAATCTCTTCGCCGATTTTCTGCAGCGAGGCCTTCAGCGCATCCAAAGCCGAGCGGATGGCGGGCACGTCTTTCTTCTCATTGGCCGATTTAAGCAAAGCCAGCTTCTCCTCTATTTCTTTCTTCACGTCAGCCGAAACCTTGTCTCCAAACTCCTTGAGCGTCTTCTCGCCCTGATACAGAGTCATCTCGCCCTCATTCAGAGTTTCAGCCGTCTCTTTCTTCTTCTTGTCCTCTTCCGCGTATTTCTCGGCGTCCTTCATCTTGTTCTCAATCTCGCCCTTGTCCATCTTGTGGGGCGCGACGATTTTCATCTTCTGCTCCTTGCCCGTGCCCTTGTCGGTGGCTGTCACGTGCAGGATGCCGTTGGCGTCGATGTCGAAGGCCACCTCAATCTGCGGCAGGCCGCGCGGGGAGGGCGGGATGCCCACCAGTGAAAACCGGCCCAATTCCACGTTATCAGCAGCCATGGCGCGCTCGCCCTGATACACCTTGACTTCCACCGAGGTCTGGTTGTCGGCCGCCGTGGAAAACACCTGTGATTTCTTGGTCGGAATGGTCGTGTTGCGCTCAATCAGCTTGGTGAACACGCCGCCCATGGTCTCGATGCCCAAAGACAGGGGCGTGACATCCAAAAGCAAAATGTCCTTCACTTCTCCGGCCAGC
>CAYIMK010000075.1:0-4856 GCA_964364595.1 Microcaldota archaeon
GAAAATGCGCGTCCGAGCCGCCCGTTTTGGCAAAATGATTGGTTTGGGCGAATTGCAATGCTTTTTCATTTGGCCCTCTTGTTCCGCATCTGGCGTTGAACACCTCGATGGCGTCGAGGCGGCCGAGCACTTCCCCGCTCAGGCGGGAGGGCGGGCATGCGCTTTTTCTGATGGAATCAAACGGGTGCGGCAGGACTGCCAATCCGCCCTGCGAATGGATGGAATCTATCAGTTCGCCTGCCTCGTGCACATGAATCATTTCCTCCAAAAAAAGGCCGATGATTTCACCCTCTTGCACCCTGAATTCGCACCCCGGGATGCATTCGAGGGGGAGCTTCCTGTGCCGGATGTATTCCCGCGCCTTCTTCACTCCGTCCATGGTGCCGTGGTCGGTGAGGGCGAAGCCCGAAAAACCGGCAGAATGGAATTTGTCGGCCAGCTTCTCGATTGGCGTGGCGCTGTCGCGGGAGTAAATGGAATGCACGTGCAGGTCGAATTTGCGCATGATAAACACCCAATCCGCAACTAACTCAATCCACCGGCAGCCATGTCTTAGCATATGCAAGCAGGCCGCGCGGAGTCACCATCTTTGAATACTGGTCCATCTCGCCCGCCGATATCAGCCACTTGTCCAGCCGCGCGTATCTCATGCCGAGAAGCCAGGCGTCCAGACCCCACATGGGCATCACGTCCAGAGTGGAGCGCAGGAGGCGGTGCATGGACAGGTCGGAGCCGTAGGCGTGCCGCCACGCCCGCTCGTATTCCGCCGCGTCTGCCGCGAGGCGGCCCGCGAGGCGGCCGCATGAGGCGCCAAAGAAAATGCCGCCGCCGGAGGATGCCTTGACCTGGCCTGCCGCATCGCCGGCGAGAACAACGGAATAATGGGCCCGTGATTTCTCCGCGACGGGCCGGCCGCTCCGCTCGAACAGCCCGGCTGTTTTTTTCCTCACAGCGAGGGGGATGAGGGCCGAGAACTCGGCCGACGGCCTGGCTTTGGAAAGATGCAGATGCTCGAGGAATTTTTTTTTGGCGCGCGGCAAATCGCCTTTTTTGGTGACGCCGAGGCCGATTTTGGCCGCCTCCCCGCTCACGGGAATCACCCAGCCGATGAAGCCGGGCGCCCACGACTGGTCAAAAAAGACCTCAACGGCCGAGAGGTCGGGCGAGGAATAGGCATAATCACCCTGCCATGAGCTGGCGTAGGCGGGAATGGCCGGGAAATTGAAGAGGCGGGCGACGGTGGAAATGGGGCCGTCGGCCCCGACCACGAGGCGGGAGCGCAAGTCGGAGAGCTCTGATATTTTTTTCCCTTTCTCGATTTTCCCACCTTCTTCGGCGTATTTTTCGGCCGCCATCTGGTCGAGGCGGGCCCGGTCGATGACATAGGCCTTGGGATATGGGAAAGAAAGCGTCATGCGCTGCTTGTGCCCGTGCAGGTTCGCGCGCGTGATTGTGTTGCGGATGATGCGGCGGTAGTCGACAACGTCCTTCATCTGCTCGAGGCCGGAAGACGAGACTAGACCGGAGCAGTGCGCCGGCACGCCAACCTGCGGGTGCTCCTCGGAAAGCAGGACTTTTTTGCCCTCGCGCAATGCGGTGATGGCGGCAAAGGTGCCGGCCGGGCCTGCCCCGACGACATGGAGGTCATACATGAAGGAGAAGAAAAGGGCCAATGCCTAAAAAGGCGCGGCTCGTTGGATGGCTAGACCGCCAATTCCGAATACAGCGGGATGGTTTCCCGCCCTTCGAGTTTCTGGACGATGCGCTTGAAGAATTTCCGTTCATACCAGCCGACCACGTCCGGCTTGGCATAGACATGGGCCACGAGGAAGGCGCAACCGACGGCCTTGCGCTGCTCCAAGGCTATGCGGGTGGCGAAATCGAGGAGCAGAGATGCGGCACCGCGCCCTTCCTCGCTTTTGTCAGTGGCCAGCTTCCCGATGAGGAGAGCTGGCAGCTGGTTGGGAAAATCCTTTGGGTATTCGCCCAATTTCCTCCCTGCGAAGACGAATTCCTCTTTCTTCTCCGGCAATTTGAGGGCGCCCATGCTCAGCGTCGTGTAAGCGAGAAGCTTGGAATCGCTTTTGCGGAACAGGAGATAGGTGATGCCCAGATGGAGATTTTGGTAACCCAGCGCATCCTTTTGGAGAAAATCGTTGAGTTCAAAATTCCCGGAACTGAACGACTGCAGATGATGCAGATGCTCGTCCGAGAGCATGGAGATGAAGGCATCTTCAACCCCATATCTGATATGGCTTGCGCTAAGCATGATTCCAACGCCTCAGCGGATATCGAACTTCATCCCCAAAACGCGCCGGAGGTAATGAGCCCGGGCCGCGTTGGGCTTGGGGTTTATGAGATCCTCTAGCACGCGCTGGGCCTGCTCGGCATCCAGTTCGATGATGTATTCAATTGGTCGGGCCATGTGAAGACCTCTAAGGAAGATGAGGGAGCCGGAGATATATAAGCCCGCCGAAGCCTGTTTTCCGCTGCGGCCTGGCTTCTTTGGGACAGGCTGCCATTCCAATCTAAAAAGGCGCGGGAGCGAAGAAAAACTTGATTTCTTCAGTTATTGCTAGGTTAAACTTTCTTTAACCTAAATAGAATTAAATACCCCTAACACCAAATTATGGCATGCAAGAGGCTTTGAACCGGAAATACCGGCGCGTGCTGGAGATTCTCCCCGATGTGGCGCAGGCTGCAGGCGGGAAGCTCGTTCTGGTTGGCGGAACGGCCCTGGCGCTGGTCTATCTCCATCACCGCATCAGCATTGATTTGGACTTCGTGCCTGCAAAAGGGCGAGATCATGAGTTGAAAGAGATGCTCAAAGGAGCCCTGTCCGCGAAGGGCTACCAAACGCAGCGCTCGGCCTTCGCCAACCAGTTCGTCGTTCAGTTCGAGGATGCCTCCATCAAGGTGGAGATATTCGAGCCGGAATACAAGATAAGGAGGGTGGAGAAATATTTGGCAGAAGGCGCCGAGCTTTCGGTCGCATCGCTGGAGGATATCTTCGAGATGAAGAAAATCGCCTACAGGGAACGGCATGCCTCCCGGGACCTTTTTGACCTTTATCACATACTCAAAAAGAAGGGGGCTGATTTTTCCCTTCTCAATGAGATGCTTCAGAAATTTGGGCCGCCGGAGAGGCTGGACGGGCTTAATGACATGCTGTTCAGCGCATCCGATTACGAGGAATTCGTCCAGGTGGTGAAAAAATGTTCCCCTACCAAATCGTGACATTCGCCCAGTTGAGGAAGGAGGGGCTGGACGGGCCGTCCATCAAAAAGCTCTACGCCGGCCTGCGGCTTTTCCCAACCCCTTTCAAAGGCATTTATTACGTGCCGGGCGAGGATGAACGCGCTTCATGGAGCATCAGCTCGCCGATGCGGGTGCTCAGCAGGGCCATCCGCCATTTCCTCAGAGGTGACGAGTCCGACCGGTTCTATTATACTGGGTCTGTCGCCGAGCAGAAACTCGGCCTGCGCGCCCAGTCCACCCGGCAGGTCCATATCGTCAACCCCCACTTCGCCGGCCGCATATCCTTGCGCTCGCGCATCGCTCGCAATGAGAAAAAGACAACGTTCCGCGCAAAAAAGATTGCGCGCCTCTTGGGATTCTACGGAGATGAGCTGGTGTTCCACAAGGTGAAGGAATTCGACAAGTGCAAATTCAAGCCAACGCCGCAGGGGAATTATGCCACCAGAGGACAGGTGAAAAAGGATGCGGAGAGGTTCGGGAGACGGGAGAGGAAGCGGGAACGCGAGCAGGGCTGAAAAGACACGGACGGGAGGTCATACCGAATGGGGCGCGTGTTTTTAAACAAAACCGCCGTTTCTACGCCGAAGAAAGACGACAAGGGGACCCCTTATGGCCGATAAGCCCAGCCCGACGGATGCACGGACTTATTACCATAAGGGCAACAACCTCTTCGAGTCCAGTGATTACGACAAGGCCATCGAGAACTACAACATGGCCATAATCCTCAACCCCACCTTCAGCGAAGCATACTTCAACCGGGGCTTGAGCTACTACAACCTCAAGAATTTCGACAAGTCCATCTCCGACTACACGAAAGCCACCGAGCTGGACCCAAAGAACCCCGTCATCTACAATAACCGCGGCGACGCGTATTACCGCAAGCAGGACTTCCAGAATGCCATAGTAGACTACGACAAGGCGCTGGCAATCAACAAGAAATATCTCAAGGCATTCTACAACCGCGGGCTGGCTTATGCCTGTTTGCAGGACTACGAGAAGGCGGTCGATGACTTCACGCAGGTGGTCGCCCTCAACCCCGAATTTGCCGAGGCGTTCCACATCAGAGGGCTGGCCTACGACTACATGAACAATCTGGAGAAGGCCATCGCCGACTACGAGCAGGCGCTCAAGCTCAACCCAGGCATGACCGAGGCCAAGAGCCACCTCGAAATCGCCAAGGCGAAAAAGGACAGCGGATACGTCCCGCCCAGCCCCGGCGCAGTGGGCGGTCCCGACGCCTCGGCCGGAAGCGGAAGCCCTGGCGGGGGGCCGGGGCAGAGCGGCCCGACGGTCAATCCCATCAAGCTGATGTCCAAGCCGACCATGAATTTCAAGGACGTGGCCGGCATGGAGCGCTTCAAGGAGGAAATCCGCGAAGCGGCAATCTATCCGCTGGTCAACCCAGAGCTGGCCAAGAAATACGGCAAATTGGGAGGGGGCGGAGTGGTGCTATACGGACCGCCCGGCTGCGGGAAACCAGCCCTGGCGCGATACGTCGCCGGACGCTCGAACGCCGAGGTTATCGAGCTCAACGCGGTCTCAGCAGGAGTAGCCGATATACGCAAAGCAGTCGAGCAAGCGAAATATTCTGCGAACAG